>NZ_JBHWGD010000029.1:7349-95288 GCF_042733235.1 Kitasatospora sp. NPDC059722 | reverse complement strand
CGCCCGGACTGCGGGCGGGCGGGCCACACGTTCCGGGCCGGCCGGGCCGGCGGCGCGTCCGGGGTGAGCGCCTGCCGGTCCGGCCGGGGGCCGGCCGGGTGGACGGTGGGCACGGGGGAGCCGACCGGCCACCCGGGGTCTCGGGTGGTCGCCGCGGCGCCGCGGGTGTCGCGGTGCCGCAGGTCCTGCGGTGGTGCTGGCTACTGCGGTGGTGCTGGTTACTGCGGTGGTGCTGGTTACTGCGGTGGTGCCGGGTACTGCGGTCCTGCGGTCCTGCTATCCGGGTGGGCGGCGGGCCCGGGGGGATTCGCCCACCGCCCACCCGGAGTCCTGTGGGTCACCCCTGGGCGGCCTGCCGGTCCTGCCCGCTGGGGCGGACGTCGGGCAGTGCGGGCGACGCCGGGAGCGTCGGCGTGGTCCGGCCGGGTTTGGGCCCGCCACCGTTGGTGGTGTTCCCGCCGCCGTTGCCGCCGGAACCGCCGTTGCCCTTGCCGCCGTCGACGCCGCTGCCGCCCGCGGCTCCGGAGCCGTTCGCGTTGCCACCGCCGGAGCCGGCCGCGCCACCGGAGCCTGCCGCGCCACCGGAGCCGGAGCCCTGGCGGTCGTCGTGCGTCGGCTGCGGGGTGGCGCTGCGGTGGGCGTCGTCGCCCGCCCGGCCGAGCGCCTCCCCGCAGTAGTCCTCCACCTTGTCCGGGCCGCCCGCCTCCTCGACCAGCAGGGTGAACACCGGGTCCAGGACCAGCTGGCGCGGGTGCTCGCCCTTGCCCTTCCGGTCGGTGAACGTGTGGCAGAGGGCGACCATCGCGGCGGACGCGGGCGGTGTGGCCCGCCCCGTCGCGGAGGGGGTCCCGGGCGTCGGCGAGGCCGACGGCCCGAGACCCTGAGCGCCTCCGCCGGAGCCGCCGGCGGAGGGGCCGTTGTACGGCCGGGCGGACTGGCCGCCCGGCGTGGTGGTGCCCGGCCCGTGCCCGGACGTGGGCAGCGCGCCCGTGGCGCCGCCGCTCGCGAGGGTGCGCTCGGGCTCGGTGCCGCTGCCGCTGCCGATCGACAGGTTCCCGGTGCCGGCGGCGACCGCGACCCCGCACAGCGCCGTGGCGCTCAGCACGGCGGCAACGGCCTTCGTGCTGAAGGCCCTGGCGAGGGCGGCGGTTGCCATCGGTCGTCTCCGGACGGGTGCGGTCGTTGCGGTCGTTGCTACGGGGTCGGGCGCGAGACGGGCCTCCCGGAACGCGGTCAGGGCGGCCTGCTCCCCGGTCAGCTCGGCGGCCGTCGCCGGGGCGGCTGCCGCGGCGAGTACCCGGGCGACCTGCCCGGCGGCGTCGCCGTCCGGTCCGGTGAGCGAGGCGTCCTGCCCGGCCGACGGGCCGCCCACGGCACCGCCGAGCAGCTGCTCGGCGGCGTCACGGTCGATCCGACGGGATCGGTTGGTGCTCATCTCATGTCCTTCAGCGTCGCGGCCCGGCGTTCTGTCACACCCTGCGGAGAAACTTTTTTCGCGGCCTTCCGGGCGGCCCTCCCGGAGGGTGCCCCCGGCTCCTGTCCGGCCGCCCGCGCGGCCGGGATCCCGCGGTCGGATCCCGGCCCCTCGCCCGGCCCCTCACCGGGCCCGAACGACTGCTCCAGCAGCTTGGCGAGCCGCCGCAGCCCCCGGTGGGCGGCCATCCGGACGGTGCCGGCCCGCTTGCCGAGCACCTGCGCGGCGCTCTCCGCGTCCAGCTCCATCACCACGCGCAGCAGCACCGCCTCGGCCTGGTCCCGCGGCAGCCGGGAGATCAGCGCGAGCGCGTCGCCGGTGCCGACCCGGGCGAGCGCGGCGCCCGCGGTGTCGTCCCCGGCGGACAGTTCGGCGAGGTACTCGAACGGCAGGTCGGCCACCGGGCGCCGGCGCCGGGCCCGCAGGTGGTCCAGGGCGCGGTTGCGGGCGATGGTGGCCGCCCAGCCGCGGAAGCCGTCGCCGTCGCCGGAGAAGCCCCGCAGGTCGCGGGCGACCTGCAGCCACGTCTCGGAGACGATGTCCTCGGCGTCCTGCGCGTCCTCGGGCCGGCCCCCGACGAGGACCCGCAGGTAGCGCAGCAGGCCGGGCTGGACGGTCCGGAAGAGGAGCCGGAACGCCTCCTCGTCACCGTCCTGCGCGGCCCGCACCGCCTCGGTCAGGTCCGCGGGAGCGGGGGCCGGGCCCGGTGGCGGGGCGGCGGGTGGTACTGGTCCGGACCGGCCTTCGGGGCTGCCGGTGCCCGCTCCGGGGCGCTCTGCACTCTGCACCCGCCACATCATGCGCCATCCGCGCGGCGCGGGCGGGCCTGACCTTGGACCGGCCCGCCCGGGGCCCAAGGTCCCGCGGACGACCGCCCTTCGCCCACGGCCGCGGCGGGGCCGCCAGGCCTACGTTGTCCGTGGGCGAATCGACCGGGCCCGCCGCCACCTCGTGACCGCAGCCCCCGTCCGGGGCGTGCCGTCCGTCACGCTCGCGCCTCCGTGCGCCCCCGCCCCACCGGCCTGCGCCGACCCCGCGCCCGGCCCGTCCGCAGCCACCCGCAGCCGCCCGCAGCCACCCGGAAGGACCTCCATGACCGCCGCCCGCGAGCTCCACGCGGCGGGGCTGCGCGACCACCTCGCGCCCGCCCTGCGCGCCCTGGGCCTCACCGGGTGGCGCCGCACCTTCAGCCTCCCGGACGAGACGCACTGGCTGCTGCTCGGCCTGGTCGAGCGGCCCGCCGCCGACCGGGTCCGCTTCACCTTCGGCCTCAGCGTCGTCCGCCGCGCCGACTGGGCCGCCGCCGGCCTGCCCGGGCACCGGCCCGACCCGCGGACCGTCCACGGCATCGAGACCTGGCGGGCCCGGATCGGCGAGGTGCTGCCGGTCGGCGACGACGTCTGGTGGGAGGTGCTGCCCGGACCGCGCTGGCAGGTGGCGCTGGACGACGCGGCGGCCGCCGTCCGCCACTACGCCCTGCCCGAGCTGCGCCGCCGGGCCGAGCGGGACCGCACCGGCGCGGGCGAGGCGTACCTCTCCCCCGCCGACCTGGACGACGTCAACGCCGCGCTGCTGACCGCCGCGGTGCCGCGGATCCGGCGCGCCGAGCTCGTCGCCGGGGTGCTCGTCCTGACCGGCGCCTGGACGAGGGCCGACGCCACCGCCCGGGCCGTGCTGGAGGGCACCGCGCTCGGCTTCCTCTCGGCCGGGGACGAGCGCTTCCACGGCGTGCGATGTGCGGACACGCTGGGCCGCGCGCTGTGGACGTTCACCGCGGCCGAGGCGTGAAAGCACAGGTCACCGGCCCTTCCCGGCACACCGGCGGAGGCGGTGTCATGACGCGCACCATGACGTCTGTCATGCGGATCAGGCAACGGACGGCACTGATCTGACGGAGGGTCGCGCCGGAAGACTGGAGGCACGACGCGGGCACCGGCCCCGCGGCCACCAGCGGGGAGGAACCCACCATGAGCCAGACCCTGAGCGCCGTCGCCACCGAGGCCGCCACCACCCCGGCCGGCGCGGAGAAGCAGTCGAACCCGGTGGGCTCCGCGTTCCGCCCGCTCCTCCTGGACGTCGCCGCCCCGCTGGCCGGCTACTACCTGCTCCACTCGGCCTTCGGGATGAGCGAGTTCGCCGCCCTCGCCTGGAGCAGCGCCGTCCCGGCCGGCCGGACGGTCTTCGGCCTGCTGCGCGAGCGCACCCTCAACCTGTGGGCCGCGCTGATGCTGGCGGTCAACCTGGCCGGCCTGGCGCTCACCTTCCTCACCGGCGACGCCCGGATGATGCTCGCCAAGGACGGCCTGCTCAGCGGCAGCGTCGCGGTGGCCGTCCTGGTCTCCGCCCTCGTCGGCAAGCCGGTGATGACCCCGGTGCTGATGCCCTTCCTGACCAAGGGCAACCACGCCCGCGCCGCCGCCTGGCAGCGGCTCGCCGAGGGCCGGGCGGCCGCCTCGCGCTCCTTCCACCGCCACGAGCGCGTCTTCTCGGGCATCTGGGGCACCGCGCTGCTGGCCGAGTGCACCGCCCGCGTGGTCGGCGCCTTCACCCTCCCCGTCTCGACCATGGCCTGGCTGTCCACCGTCTTCCTGATCGGCGCCATCGTGGCCGGCTCGATGCTCGGCCAGATCGCCGCCGAGCCGATGGAGAAGCTGCTCACCGCCGAGACCGAGGCCCCGACCGCCGTCTGACCTGCGCCTCTTCCTTCCGAACGTCCGAACAGCGGGTTTCCGCCGGTCGAACGGCGAGGAACCATCCGGATCTCCCGATAGTCCTTCATAACGAGGGGGTAACGGGCCCCCGGACGACGAAACGGGGAACCCTGTGAGCGAGCGGAGCGAGCGAGCCATGAAGAGGTGCACGTGGGTGAATGCCCCTGCCGAGCGCAGCGAGGTGGGAGCATGAACCGGACGCACGCGCAGACCACCACCGAGGACCGCACGCTCGTCTGGGACGGCTGCCTGAACGTCCGCGAGCTGGGCGGACTGCCCACCGTCTCCGGCCGCCCGACCGCCCGCGGCGCGATCGTCCGGGCCGACAACCTCGACCGCCTCACCGCCGAGGGCTGGGACGCCCTCCTCGACCACGGCGTCCGCACCGTCGTCGACCTGCGCAACGCCGAGGAGCACAAGCCGCTCCTCCCCCGCCCCGAGGGCGTCGAACTGGTCCGCGTCCCGCTGGACGAACTCGCCGGCCCCGCCTGGTGGGAGACGTACGGACGGCTGGACGGCACCCCGCTCGCGCTCCGCCCCTACCTGGACCACTGCCCGCACGCCGCCGCCGAACTGGTCACCACGGTGGCCGGCGCCCGGCCCGGCGGCGTGGTCGTCCACTGCGGTGCCGGCCGCGACCGCACCGGCCTCGCCGCCCTCCTCCTGCTCGCCCTGGCCGGGGTCCGCCCGGCCGCGATAGCCGAGGACTACCTGCTCAGCGGCCCCAACGTCCGTCCGCTGTACGGAATGCTGGGCCTGCCGGACCAGTACCGCCGGATCGACGCGGTGCTCGCCGAGGCCGGCACCACCGCCGAGGCCGCCCTGGCCGACACGCTCGACGGCTTCGACCCGGCCGGCTACCTGCTCGCCGCCGGGGTCACGCCGGCCGACGTCGCCGCCGTCCGGGCCCGGCTGGTGCCCGCGGCCTGACCGCCGTCCGGCCGCTGCCCGACCGCCGCCGGACCGCCGCCGGAGCCGGTCGTTCACCAGAGCCGGTCGACCGTCCCGGGGTGGAGGGCGATCCGGCGGTGCGGGAAGTCCGCCCGGTGGTGCTCGGCGCGCGCGGTGAAGAAGGCTGCCATCGTCACCTTGTCGAAGCCCTCCCGGTCGCTGGGGAACGGATCCTCCGCCGTGCCCCCGACCAGGACCGCGCCCGGCAGGCACTCCCAGCCCGCGCTCTCGTAGAAGCCCCGCAACTCGCGGTCGCAGGTGAACAGCCCGAGGTCCGCGCCACGCTCCCGGGCGGTGGCGCGGGCCGCCGCCACCAGCCGCCGGCCGTGCCCCAGGCCCCGGCAGGCCGGGTCGGTGACGACGGTGGACAGGCCGCTCGCCGCGTACGCCCGCCCGGCGTGGACGATCTCCTTGGAGAGCACGTCCAGCGCGGCCACCACGCGGGCGCCGTCCAGCAGCAGCATGGAGAGCGGGCGCAGGGCCGGATCGTGCACGGGCGCGACGGACGGACCGGGCGGGCCCGGCCACGCCAGCTCCTGCAACTCGGCCACCCGCAGCTTGAGTCCGGCGGGCACCTCGGCCTCGGGCAGGGTGATGATCCGCAGGTCAGCCGCCATGTCCGACACCTTCGCTCCACTCCGTCACCCGACCGCCCGAAGCCTACCCGGCAGTATCGTCAACTATCGGTTGACGATGCAGGATCGACAACCTACGGTTGACGCATGGAGAATCCCGTTGTTCCCAGCACGACTCCGCTGCGCCTCGACGACCTGATCACCGCGATCAAGAAGGTCCACACCGACGCGCTCGACCAGCTGTCCGACGCGGTGATCGCCGCCGACCACCTGGGCGAACTCGCCGATCACCTGATCGGCCACTTCGTGGACCAGGCCCGCCGCTCCGGCGCGTCCTGGACCGACATCGGCCGGAGCATGGGCGTGAGCAAGCAGGCCGCCCAGAAGCGCTTCGTCCCCAAGGACCCCGCCACCCCCGACGACCTCGACCCCAGCCAGGGCTTCGCCCGCTTCACCGACCGTGCCCGGCACGTCGTCGTGGTCTCGCAGGAGGAGGCCAGGAACGCCGGCAACGCCGAGATCACCGCCGAGCACCTGCTGCTCGGCCTGATCGCCGAACCCGAGGGCATCGGCGCCAAGGCGCTCGCCGCCCAGGGCGTCGGCGCGGAGGCGGTCCGCGCCGCCGCCGGCGCCGCCCTGCCGGCCCCCGCCGCCGAACTGCCCGCGCTGATCCCGTTCGACGCGCAGGCCAAGAAGGTGCTGGAGCTGACCTTCCGCGAGGCCCTCAAGCTGGGCCACAACTACGTCGGCACCGAGCACATCCTGCTCGCCCTGCTGGAGCAGGCGAACGGCACCGGCGTGCTCGCCGACCTGAACGTCGACAAGGCCGAGACGGAGACGTTCGTCTCGGAGGCCCTCACCGCCATCGTCGCCGCCCGGAGCGAGGACCCGAGGCAGCCCTGAACCACGGACGGGCCCCGCGACGGTCGACCGCCCCGGGGCCCGCACCGCTCTCCCGGCGCCCCGTCAGAATCCCGACACGCTCGTGGTGACGATCCGCACCCGGCCGTCGACGGCCGCCTCCAGCGCGGCCCGCAGCCGCGCCGAACGGGACGGGCCGAGCAGGACGAGCGCCTCCTCGTCGGGGACCCAGCGGTAGTCGTCGAGCTCACCGGCCGGGACGGTCACGGGGGTGCCGTCCGGGACGGTGCCGAAGTCGAAGAGCAAGTGCTCGGCCGGGTGGTCGAGTTCGTTCGAGGGGTGGGTCCAGGAGATCGCCAGCAGGTCGCCGGCGGCCTTGACGATCCCGGTCTCCTCCTCCAGCTCCCGCGCGGCGCACTCGGCGGGCCCCTCGCCGAGGTCGATCGTGCCCCCCGGGAACTGCCAGTGCTCGCGGTACCCGGCCTTCACGATCAGCATCCGCCCGGACTCGTCCCGCAGCAGGCAGCCGGCCGCCGCGTAGATCCGCGGCAGGGACGCCAGCCACTCCTCACGGGACTTCAAAGGCTCAGCAGACACGGCGTTCCTCCTCGGCACGGTGCCCACAGCCGGTGGCTGCGGCAACGGTGGTCCCTGCGGCCCCTACTCTGCCACCGCGGCCGCCGGGCGGACGGACGCGGCGGGCCCCCGGGCGGACCACCCGGACCCGCGTACCCGAACCGGACCTGCGAACCTGCGCCGGACCGATGATTCGCGACCGCCGGAGCGGTCCAACCCGCATGGAGACCAAGCGAACCACCACCGGCCGGACGCTCACCTGCGACCTCGGCGCGCTCACCGCCCCCGACCTGGCGGTCGTCGACGCCCTCGCCCGGCTGCGGCTCGCCGCCGCCCGGCACGGCGTGGGCGTGCTGCTGCTGAACGCGAGCGGCCCGCTGCGGGAGTTGCTCGCGTTCAGCGGGCTGGCCGACGTCCTGCCCGTGGCTCCCCCGCCGCTACTCGGCCTCCAACCGGGCCGGGAGGCCGAACAGCGGGAAGAGCACGTCGGTGTCGAGGAAGTTGGTGAGCCCGGTGATCCGGCCGTCTGACACCTCGGGCACGATCAGCGCCCACGGCTCGTGCCCGCCCGCCGGACTCGGCCGGTACTGCGCGAAGGCCGGACCGCCGTTGGCCGTCACCGGGAGCAGGCGCGAGCCGCGGCAACCGCAGCCGGGGCCGAGCATCCAGGCCCGGATCTCGTCCTTGCCGCGCAGCCACATCGCGAACGGCGGCATGTTGAGCGTGACGTCCTCGTGCAGCAGCGCGGCCAGGCCCGCCATGTCGTAGGCCTCGAAGGCGCTGACGTAGCGGTCCAGCAGCACGCGGTGGTCGTCGTCCAGGGCGGGCGCCGGGCGGGCAGCCGCGCCGCCGCCGGCGAGCACCGCGCGGGCGCGCTGGAGCGCGCTGTTGACCGAGGCCACCGTGACGCCGAGCAGCTCGGCCACCTCGGCGGCCGGCCAGCCGAGCACCTCACGCAGGATCAGCACCGCGCGCTGGCGCGGTGCGAGGCGCTGGAGCACCGCCACGAAGGCCAGTTTCACCGACTCGCGCTGCGCCGCCACGTCGGCCGGGTCGCCCGTCTCGGGCAGCACCCGGCCGTCCGGCGCGGGGCCGATCCACGTCATCTCGGGCAGCTGCGCGTCGCTCGCGGTGGCGACCGTCACCGGGCCGGCCAGGTCCATCGGGCGGGCCCGGTTGTTGCGGCCGTTCAGCGCGTCCAGGCAGACGTTGGTGGCGATCCGGTACAGCCAGGAGCGCAGGGCGGCCCGGCCCTCGAAGTTCTTGTGTCCGCGCCAGGCGCGGACCATCGTCTCCTGCACCGCGTCCTCGGCCTCGAAGACCGAACCGAGCATCCGGTAGCAGTAGCCGGTGAGTTCCGTCCGGTACCGCTCCAGCTGGACCTCGACCGGCTCCTCGGTGATCACGTCCGTCATCGTGCGCCCCCGTCGCCCTGGCCGCCCTTCGGCCGACGCGACGACCGTACCGCAGGGGTCCGACACGTCGACCCGGAGCGTTCCGGCGGTCGCCCCAACCGGACCTGAGCACGCGTCAGGGGCGGGCGCCCGGCGCGGACGCCCACCCCCGGCGGCAGTGGCGCCGCTCAGTGCGCGGAGTGCTTCTCGGCGCCGCGGTGCCGGTGGCCCTTGAGCTCGGCGTGCATCGCCGGAGCGGCGTGCGCCACCGCCGTCCCGGAGTCGCGCCCGCCGTGGCGGAACGCGTCGCCCGCGGCGTACCCGGCCGTCGCGCCGGAGGTGCCGCCGGTGCGGACGCGTGGAGCGAGCTGCTTGGGGCTGCTGGCCATGCCGCGTCGCTCCAGCAGGTCCTGGGTGCCCTGGCGGAGCTTGGCGGTGCTGGCGGGTGTTCGCTTGGTCATCGTCGGCCTCCCTTCGGCGGTCACCGACGGCGACGGACGTCGGCCGGTGGCCGCTCGGGCGCTGCGCTTCGAAAATCGGACGAGCGCTATGTCCGGATTTTATCCGGCTTGGAGCCGGGTGCCACCGGGAATCCGCACCCGACGGCGGCGCCGCTCAGCCCATGGCCTCGTGGACGAAGCACCAGCGCCAGTCCTCCCCCGGCTCGTACGAGCGGATCACCGGGTGCGAGGAGGCGTGGAAGTGCGCGGTGGCGTGCCGCCCCGGTGAGAAGTCACAGCAGCCGACGTGGCCGCAGTCCAGGCAGATCCGCAGGTGCACCCAGTCCCGCCGGCCCTCGGCCAGGCAGTCGGCGCAGCCGTCGCCGGGCGGGGCGGGCCGGATGGTCTCGGGGGCCATGGCGAGGTCTTCGCAGGCGGCGGTCATGCCCGCAGGGTAGTGACGCCCGCCCGGGGCGGGGCGCGAAGACACGCCCGAGAACGGCCGCGGAGCAGCGGCTCACTCCACCCGGGCCGGGCTCCCGTCCGCCGTCCAGCTCGCCAGCAGCGCGAGCTTCTGCGCGGTCGGCGAGCCGGCCGGCGCCGTGAACGCGACCAGCAGCTGCTCCGGCGATCCGTGCACGCCCAGGGTCTCGTAGCCGAAGTCGAGTTCGCCGACCAGCGGGTGCCGGACCAGCTTCACCCCGTGGGTCTTCTCGCGGACCTGGTGATCGGCCCACAGGCGGCGGAACTCCTCGCTGCGCACGGACAGTTCGCCCACCAGCGCGCCCAGTTTGGCGTCCTCCGGGTGCAGCCCGGCGTCCCGCCGCAGGTACGCGACCGTCTCCGCGGCCACCGCCTCCCACTGCACGTAGAACTCGCGGGCCGCCGGGTCGAGGAACACCTGCCGGGCGGCGTTGGTGTCGCTCCCCGGACGGGACGAGTAGCCGTGCACCGCGTCCGCCAGCCCGTTCCACGCGAGGACGTCCATCCGGCGCCCCAGCACGAACGCCGGGACCCCCGCCATCATGTCCAGCAGCAGCCTGGTGCCCTCGCGCACCTGCTGCCTCCCGCGCGCGGCGGAGACGGCGGAGGGCTTCGGCGGGCGGGCCAGCGACCGCAGGTGCTCCGCCTCCACGTCGTCCAGGCGCAGCACCCGCGCCACCGCGTCCAGCACCGTGTCCGAGGCGCTGCCGCCCCGGCCCTGCTCCAGCCGGACGTAGTAGTCCACGCTCACGCCCGCGAGCTGCGCCACCTCCTCCCGGCGCAGCCCCGGCACCCGGCGGCGGCCGTGCGAGGGCAGGCCCACCTCCTCGGGCTGGATCCGGGACCGGCGCGAACGGAGGAAGTCCCCCAGGCTGTTCTCCATGCCCGGCAGCGTAGTCCGGGGGACGGCGCGGGAGGGTGGTACTGCCGTTCCCAGGAAAGGAGTTCCCGGGTCCGTGGTTCCCGGGTCCGTGGTTCCCGGGTCCGTGGTTCCCGGGTCCGTGGTTCCCGGGTCCGTGGTTCCCGGGAAGAGCTCGGCCCTGGGTAGCCGTCCGCCGCCGCAGCAGAGTGGTCGTCGTCAGCCCGACCGCCCCAGCCCCGGAGCCTCCCGATGAGCTACCCCGCCCTCGCCACCCGCACCGCCGTCGTCACCGGAGCCGCCAGCGGCATGGGCGCCGCCACCGCCCGGCTGCTCGCCGCCGGCGGTGCCCGCGTCGCCCTGCTCGCCCGCCGCGCCGACCGGCTGGCGGACCTGGCCGCCGAGATCGCCGGGGCCGGCGGCCAGGCCGTCGCCGTCACCGCGGACATCACCGACCAGGCCTCCGTCGACGCCGCCGCCGAGGCCGTCCACGCCGCCTTCGGACCGGTCGACCTGGTGGTCAACAACGCCGGCGTGATGCTGCCCAACCCGCTCGACGACGGCCGCATCGACGAGTGGGCCCGCATGATCGACACCAACCTGACCGGCGCCCTGCGGATCGTCCGCGCCTTCACCCCCGACCTCGTCGAGGCCGCCGCCGAGGGCCGCGCCGCCGACCTCGTCAACGTCTCGTCCATCGCCTCGCACGTCGTCTTCCCCAACTACGCGGTCTACGGCGCCACCAAGGCCGGCCTCACCCAGCTGTCCGCGGCGCTGCGCACCGAGCTCGGCCCCCGCGACGTCCGGGTCAGCGCCGTCGAGCCCGGCCTCACCGACACCGAACTCGGCGGGCACATCGACAACCCGGCCCTGCGCGAGCAGCTCGGCGGCATGTTCGAGGCGATCCCGGCCCTGGGCGCGGACGACATCGCCGACCTCATCGCCTACACCGTCACCCGCCCCCGGCACGTCAACCTGCGCCACGTCGTCGCGCTGCCCACCCGGCAGGCGTGAGGGGCCGCTGCTGGCCTCTCGGCTCACGGCGCGCCCTCAGGGGGGCATGGGAGCATGCCCCCCGTGGCAATCGTGACGGGGAGAACGGACGGCGGCACCGGCGGCGCGGGGGCCGACGGTGCCGGGACGGGCGCTGCGCCCGGGCACCTGCCGGGGCAACGGCCCCGGCAGGCGGAGCGCGCTCCCGCGTCCGGGGCGGGCGGGGGCGTCCCTGCCCGGGTGCTCGACACCGGCCGAATACGGCAGCCGGTCGCCCTCGTCCGGCTGCTCACCGGCCTCCTCGGAACCGCCCTCACGCTCCTGCTCGCCGACTACGCCCGCGCCACCACCAGCGGCCTGGCCGCCGACATCTCCGGGGCCACCGAACTGGTGCCCCGCCCCCTGGCGGGCCTCGCCGGCGGCCTCACCACCGCCGCCGTCCTGCTCCTGCCCGTCGGCCTCGCCGTCCGCCGCCTCCTCGGCCCCGACCGGCGGCGCGCCCTCCAGCAGGTCTCGGACGGCCTGCTCGCGGCCGTCCTCGCGTACGGCCTCACCCTCGCCGTCGGCATGTGGGCCGACGGGCTCGCCCCGGCCTCCCTGCTCGCCTCCCTCACCAAGGCCCTGCCCGGCGGGCCCACCGGGCACACCGAGCCCGTGTACGGGTACCTCGCGCCCGCCCTCGCCTTCCTGACCGCCTCCGGCAGCCGCGAGCGGCGCCTGCCCTGGACCGTCCTCGCCCTCTCCGGCCTCGCCGGACTCGCCGCCGGCTACGCCACCCCCACCGCGCTCCTCCTCGGGCTGCTCATCGGCTGGACCGCCGCCCACGGCGTCCTCTACGCCGTCGGCACCCCGGACCCGCGGCCCCGGCCCGCCGAGATCCTCCGCGGCCTGCGCGAGAGCGGCCTGCGGCCCACCGCCGTCCAGCCCGCCGGGCCCTACCGCCACCTCGTCCGGCAGGCCGACGGCCGCCCCGACCTCGACGTCCAGGTCCTCGACCGCCAGGCCGTCACCGCCGCCGCCCTGCACCGCGCCTGGCGCCGCCTGCGGCTGCGCACCGCGCCCCACCCGCGCGCCCTGCGCTCCCCCCGCACCGGCCTGGAGCACGAGGCCCTGGTCTCGTACGCGGCCGTCGCCGCCGGCGTCCGCACCCGCCGCATCGCCGCCACCGCCGGACTCGGCCAGGACACCGCCCTCATCGCGTACGAGCACCTCGCCGGCCGCACCCTCGACGAACTCGCCGACGACGAGATCACCGACGACCTCCTCACCGACGCCTGGCACCAGCTCGCCCTCCTCCAGCGCCGCGAGATCGCCCACCGGGCCCTCGCCCCGTCCGCCCTCCTGGTCGACCCGGCGGGCGCGGTGCACCTCGTCGACTTCGCGGACGGCGACATCGCCGCCAGCGAACTCGTCCTGCGCAGCGACATCGCCCAGCTCCTCACCACCCTCGCGCTGCGCGCCGGCCCGGCCCGCTCCGTCCGCACCGCCATCGCCGCCCTGGGCCCCGACCCCGTCGCCGCCGCCCTCCCCCTGCTCCAGCCGATAGCCCTGGCACCCACGACCCGCCACTCCCTGAAGCGCCGGCCTGCGGCCACGCGAACGGCGGGGGCCACCTCCGGCACGCCCCTGGTCACCACCCGCCCCGGCACCAACGGCCCTGCCGCCTCTCAGGCAACCGCGTCCTCCGGCAACAGCGGGGAAGCCACCACCGGCACGCCCCACACCACCACCCACCCCGACGCCGACGGACCGACCGCCTCCCAGACGGCCGCCTCCCCCACCGCCACCGGCACGCCCCAGACCACCACCCGCCCCGACACCGACGGGCCGACCGCCTCCCAGACGGCCGCCTCCCCCACCGCCACCGGCACGCCCCAGACCACCACCCGCCCCGACGCCGACGGGCCGACCACCTCACAGACGGCCGCCTCCCCCACCGAGGCTGCCGCCGGGAGCCGCCCCGGGACCGCCCAGCCGGCCTCCAGCGGGCCCACCGTCACCCCGACGGCCACCGCCCCCGCCGCCGACGGGCCGGCCGCCGAGGCCAAGGCGCCGGACCTCCTGGACGGGATCCGGGCCGAGGTCCTGCGGTTGCGGCCGCAGGCGGCCGTGCGGCCGGTGAAGCTGGAGCGGTTGCGGCCTCGGACGCTGCTCGCGGTGGCGGGCGGGGTGGTGGCCGGGTGGCTGCTGATCCCGCAGCTGTTCTCGGCGGAGCGGAACCCGATCGCCGCCGTGGCCGACGCCGATCCGCTCTGGCTGCTGCTGGCCGTCCTCGCCGCCGCGACGAGCCACGTCACCGCGGCGATGGGGTTCGTCGGCTTCGTGCCGGAGCGGCTGGACTTCCGCAACGCCGTGCTCGCGCAGGTGGCCGGGTCCTTCGCGAAGCTGGTGTCGCCGGGCGGCGTCGGCGGCGTCGCACTGAACACCCGGCTGCTGCAGCAGGCCGGCATCCCGACCGCGCAGGCGCTGTCCAGCGTCGGCGTCGGTCAGTTGATCGGGCTGGTGCTGCACCTGCTCCAGCTGGGCGCGTTCGTCTACCTGCTCGGCCAGGAGCCCGGCGGCTCGGAGCTGGACGCGCTGCCCGCCGTCGCCGGCGGCCTCGCGGGGGCGGCGGTGCTGCTGGCCGCGGTGTCGGCGGTGCCGCCGGCCCGGCGGTGGCTGGCGGCGCGGCTGCGGCCGCTGACGGCGGAGGTGCTGCCGCGGCTGCTGGAGCTGCTGCGCAACCCGGGACGGCTGGCGGTCGGGGTGACCGGGCAGCTGATGGTCTCGATGTGCCTGACCGCCTGCCTGTACTGCTCGGCCCGTGCGGTGGGCCAGGAGCCGTCGTTCGCGGCGGTCGCGGTGGTGTTCCTCATCGGCAGCCCGATCGGCAACGCGGCGCCGACCCCGGGCGGGGCGGGTGTGATGGACGGGGCCCTGGGGGCCCTGCTGCAGTCGGCGGCGTCGATGGAGCAGGGCGGCGCGGTGGCGGCCGTCGTGCTCTACCGGTGCCTGACGCTGATCCTGCCCGTCCTGCCGGGCTGGGCGGCGTTCGCCTGGCTGCAGCGGCGCCGCGCCCTGTGAGCCCACGGCGGCCGGCGTGCCACGGCCGCTACTCCCGGTACTCGTCCTCGTCGAGCTGGACCACTCGGCTCTGCTCGGCGGCGTCCGCGAGGTCGGTGGCGGGGTCGGCGCCGAGGGCCCGGCGTTCGGCGACCTCGTCGTACTCGTCGCCCTCGGGCGCCTCGTCGTCGGGTTCGACGGTCTCGACGGCCTCGTCGATGAGGTAGTCCTCGTGGTTCTGCGGCATGGCGTCCGTCCTCGCTGTTCGGAGGCTCCCACGAGCGCCGGGTGGCGGTGCGCGGGCGGTGCTGGGCAGTACTGGCAGTATCCGCCGCCGGGCCCCCGGACGCGAAGTGCCGGCCCGGTTCCGGCGTGTTGCCCGGACCGGCCCGCAACCCGCGATTGACCCACGAATCCAGTGATCGAATGACCCATTCCCGTGGTGCATTCCATCCCTAGAGTCGTAGTCATGACGACGAACGAGATCACCGCAGCCCCGGCCCGCCTCGACTACGCCCGCACCGTCCCCAAGGTGTTCCGCGCGATGATCGCCCTGGACGCCGCCGCCCGCGAGGGCCTGGACCCGACCCTGGTCGAGCTGGTGCAGCTGCGCACCTCGCAGCTGAACGGCTGCGCCTACTGCCTGGACATGCACGTCAAGGACGCCCGCAAGGCCGGCGAGACCGACGAGCGGATCTACCTCCTCCCGGTGTGGCACGACGCCCCGGCCGGCGTCTACACCGAGCGCGAGCGCGCCGCCCTCGCGCTGGCCGAGGAGGTCACCGCGATCGGCGGCGGCGTCTCGGACGCCGTGTACGCGCGGGCCGCCGCGCTCTTCGAGGAGGAGGAGCTGGCCCACCTGATGTCGGTCTGCTTCACGATCAACACCTGGAACCGGATCAACGTGACCACCCGCAAGACCCCCGGCACCCTCTAGGGCCACGGCACCGGCCCCGGCCCGCGCCCGCGCCCGCGCCCCGGCCCGCGCCTGCGCCTGCGCCCCGGCCCGCGCCCCGGCCGGACAGAACGCGGCCGGGGCCGCCGGGGGTACGATCGGTGCCGTACCAGGGCTTACCCGCACCCACCCGGTGGCCCCGAGGCCCACACGAACGACGGGGAAGCACATGTCCGGCTCGCACTACTTCACGGGTGCGCCCGAGGTCGCCAGCGAGCGCCGGCCGATCACGGTCTCCCTGCCGGACCTCACCCTCGAACTGACCACCGACGCCGGGGTGTTCTCGCGCGGCCGGCTCGACCCCGGCACCCGGATCCTGCTGGAGCACGCCCCGCAGCCGCGCGTGCGCGGCCCGATCCTGGACGTCGGCTGCGGCTACGGCCCGATCGCGCTCACCTGGGCGACCCGGCGCAAGCGCCTCCCGGTCTGGGCGGTGGACGTCAACGAGCGCGCGCTGGAGCTGGTCCGGCTGAACGCCGGGGCGCTGGGGCTGGGCAACGTCCAGGCCGCGCTGCCGGACGACGTCCCGGAGGACCTCCGGTTCGCCACCATCTACTCGAACCCGCCGATCCGGATCGGCAAGGCCGCGCTGCGCCGGCTGCTGACGCACTGGCTCGGCCGGCTGACCCCCG
Organism: Kitasatospora sp. NPDC059722; assembly: GCF_042733235.1. NCBI lineage: Bacteria > Bacillati > Actinomycetota > Actinomycetes > Kitasatosporales > Streptomycetaceae > Kitasatospora > Kitasatospora sp. NPDC059722. Next base: position 79,342 of record NZ_JBHWGD010000029.1, on the reverse strand, counting down.
ACGGTTCCGCGTTCCTGGTCGTGCAGAAGCACCTGGGCTCGGACTCGCTGCAGAAGTGGCTGACCGAGCAGGGTTACCCGACCTCCCGGATCGCGTCGGTCAACGGGTTCCGGATTCTGGAAGCGCGGCCCCGCCCGGAGACGGGCGAGGGCTCCGAGAGTGGACGAGGTACGACGTCGTGAAGCAGTTCCGCGGGACCGAACTGAAGCGCCTGCACCGCTCGTGGCGGCGCAGCAACGAGTTCCGGCTCGCGCTGATCCTGGAGAACCTGCAGTCCCCGTTCAACGTCGGCTCGGTCGTGCGGACCGGCGCGGCGATGGGCGCCGAGAAGCTGTACCTGACCGGGGACACCCCGTCGGTGCGCTCGTCCGGCGCGCAGAAGGCCGCGATGGGGACCGACAAGTACCTGAAGGTCGAGCACTTCCCGACCGTCGCCGAGGCGGTGGCGGCGGCGAAGGCGGACGGCTTCAAGGTGGTCGGCCTGGAGCTGGCGGACGACGCGGTGCCGATGTTCGCGGCCGAGCTGACGCCGGCGGTGGCCTTCGTCCTCGGCCACGAGGACCGCGGGATCACGCCGGAGGCGCTGGCGATCTGCGACCAGGTCGTGTTCGTGCCGCAGCTGGGCCGGGTCGGCTCGCTGAACGTCTCGGCCGCCGCGACGGTCGCCTGCTACGAGGCGCGCCGGCAGGGGTACGCGATCAGCGGCACCCCGGACGGCAGCGAGGACGTCGGCGGGCTCGACGACGAGTAGCTCCGCGGACCCCGCGCTCCACTCGGGGTTCCGCTCGAACGCCTGGTGGGTGTGCCGATCGGCACACCCACCAGGCGTTTTCGGGGGGTTGCGGCGCACGAAAGCCCGCCGATATCTCCCGAACGGCAGATGTGCGGGTGCGCGGCGCGGCGGAAGCATGGCGGTCAGGAAGACGCCGACTGCCGGGCCGGCGTGCAACGACCAAGCGTGCGACGCCCGGCCGCACGCACCGGGGGGCCGAGCGTTGGAGCTCAGGATCCACGACCTGACCAAGGACTACGGCGGCGGCAGGCGCGCCGTCGACTCCTTCTCGCTGACCTTGCGGCCCGGCGTCCTCGGCCTGCTGGGGGCCAACGGCGCCGGGAAGTCCAGCCTGATGCGGATCCTCGCCACCGTCACCCGGCCCACCTCCGGGCAGGTGCTCTGGGAGGGCACCGACATCGCCCGGCGGCCCGGCCCGCTGCGCCGCACGGTCGGCTACCTGCCGCAGGACTTCGGCGTCTACCCGCAGCTGACGGCCCGGGAGTTCCTCGGCTACCTGGCCGCCGCCAAGGGCCTGCGGCGGCGCTCGGCCCGGGCCCGGATCGACGAACTGCTCGCCCTGGTCAACCTGTCCGGCGCCGCCGGGCAGCGGCTCGGCGCGATGTCCGGCGGGATGCGCCAGCGGGTCGGCATCGCCCAGGCGCTGCTCAACGACCCGAAGCTGCTGATCGTCGACGAGCCCACCGTCGGCCTCGACCCGGAGGAGCGGCTGCGCTTCGGCGGCCTGCTCACCGGGCTCGGCGCCGAGCGGATCGTCGTCCTGTCCACCCACATCGTCTCCGACGTGGCCGCCACCGCCGACCGGATCGCCGTCATGGGCGGCGGCCGGCTGCTGCACCACGACACCCCGGAGGGGCTGCTCCGGACGGCCGCGGGCCGGGTCTGGGAGCTGACCGTCGATCCGGCCCGACTCCCGCTGCTGCGCTCGCGGTTCCTCCTCGGCGGCACCACACGCACCCCGCAGGGCGTCCGGGTCAGGGTCCTCGCCCCCGAGCGGCCGGCCCCGCAGGCCGAGCCCGCCGAGCCCCGGCTCGACGACGCGTACCTGCTGCTCGCCGCCGGCCCCGCCACGCCGGTGGCCGAGGGGGTGGCGGCATGGTGACGGCCGGCGCCGTCCGCGCCCTCGCGCTCGCCGACTTCCGCGAACGGCGGCGCCGGCCGGGCTACCTGGCCGTCCTGCTCGGCACGCTCGGCCTCGGGCTGCTCGCCGCGCCGGTCGGCGACTCCCGCTGGCAGGTCTTCCAGGTCAGCGATCACCTCGGCCGCTACACCAGCGGCTACGTCGGCACCGTGACGGCGCTCGGCGGGGCCGTCTGGCTCTCGCTGGCGGGCTTCGGCATCACCCGCGGCACGGTCGCGCGGGACGAGCGCACCGGCGTCGGCCAGGTCCTCGCCGCCACCCCGCTCAGCCGACTCGCCTACCTGGCGGGCAAGTTCCTCAGCAACCTGCTGGTCCTCGGCTCGATGCTGCTCGCCCTCGCCGGGACGGCGCTCGCCGTGCAGCTGCTCAAGGGCGACTCCGACGACGTGGACGTCGTGCGGCTGCTGCTGCCGTACGTGCTGATCACCCTGCCGCTGCTGGCGGCGGTCGCCGGGTGCGCGGTGCTCTTCGACACCGTGCCGGGGCTGCGCGACGGCCCCGGCATGCTCCTCTGGTCCGTGCTCTGGCTGACCAGCGTCCTCGGCGCGCAGGCGAGCCGCGGGTACGACCTGCTGGGCATGCGCCTGATCACGGCCTCGATCCGCAGCGTCATCGCGGCGAGCGGCTACCCCGCGGAGACGGTCGAGTTCGGGGTCGGGCTCACGGCGGACAACCGGGTGCGCGGCAGCTTCGACTGGCCCGGACTCGGTCCGGGCGAGGCGGGCGGGCTGCTCGGCCACGCCGGGCTGACGGCGGCCGTCGCGGTGGCGCTCGCGCTGACCGGGGCGGCCTGGTTCCACCGCTTCGACCGGGCCGCGTCGCCCGTCCGGCGGCCCGCCCGGCAGGCCGGGTCCCCGGGCTGCCCCGCCTCACCCGGCTCCCCTGCCTCCCCCGGCGCGCCCGCGTCCGGTCCTACTGCCTCCGGACCGGCCGCGTTCGACCTCGACCCGGCCCGGATGACCCCGGCGGAAACGGCGCCCTCCCGGGCCGGCGGCACCCTGCTCGCCGCCACCGCCGGCGAGTTGCGCGTGCTCGTCCAGGGCCGGCGCCTGTGGTGGGCCGGCACGCTCGGACTCGCCCTGCTCGCAGCCGTCACCCGGCCCGACGGCCCGACCCACGCGGTGCTGCCGTTCGCGATGCTCTGGCCGGTGCTGCTCTGGTCCCGGATGGGCCACCGGACGGACGGCGGCAGCGTCGGCGAGCTGCTCGCCGCCTGCCCGGCCCCCGCCCGTCGGCTGCTGGCCGGCCTGCTCGCCGGGGTCGTCCTGGCGCTCGCCGTCGCCGCCGTCCCGATCGCCCGGCTGCTCGCCGCCGGGCAGCTCCGGGCCGTCGCGGCCGCGCTCGCCGGGGTGCTGCTGGTGCCCGCCCTGGCGCTGCTCTGCGGCACCGTCACCCGCGGCCCGCGGCTGTTCCAATCGCTCTACCCGATGCTCTGGTACGGCATGGTCAACCACCTCGCCGGGCTCGACTTCCTCGGCGTCGACCCCGATCGCGGCCCCGCCCCGGCCGCCGTCGCCGCCACGGCGGCCGCCCTCGCCCTGGGCGCGCTCGCCCTGGAGGCGATACGGGAGTCCACCCGGTGAGCGGGCGGTTCCCCCGCGAGGGGGAGGCGGTCCGTCCTCGGGGTGGAGGCCCAAGTCCAGTCCTTCCAGGGATCTTTGACGTGCCGAGGGGAGCGAGTCCCGTTCCCCTCACCGATCCGGAGGAACGACCATGCGCAAGCTCATCACCGGCCTCGCGCTCACCACCGCCGCGGCCGCCGTCGCCGCGGTGACCACCGCCCCGGCCCAGGCCGCCGAGGCCGCCCACCCGCGCCACCAGCACCTGCACGCCTGGACGCTCCTCAACTACCGCGGCCCCGGGCCCCTCCCGAACGAACGGTTCACCGCACAGGTCGACGCCCGCACCACCACCGGCCACGACGCGCGCGGCCACGCCACCGTCCAGCACGTCTTCCCCGACAAAGCGGCCGTACGGGCCGAGATCGCCGTCGACTGCCTCGTCACCGGCGCCGACGGCGCCGTCACCGTGACCGGCCCGATCGAGTCGCTCCACTTCACCGTCCCCGCGGGCCAGGAGGAGCCGAAGCCCGCCCCGAGCACCTGGCACCCCGAGACCGGCCTCACCTTCTACCCCGCCGACGCGAGCGGGGAGCAGCGGGTCGGCTGGGCGGGCGCCGACGCGCTCGACTACAGCGCCCCGGCCCGGGGCGCCAAGTGCCGGGCCACCGCACCCGACTCGTGGGTGTTCCGGGGCGGCTACACCCTCCGCGGCTGAGCGGGGGTGCAGCTGGCTGCACCCCGGCCGGACAGCTGCACGCAATGGCCTCCGGTCCACGCACCGGCATCGTCGTCTCCGAGAGGTACGGGCCGCTCGGAGGCCCGTACGGCACACAGGACGACGATCACCTAGGGGGCGTACGACATGCGGACGGAGAAGGCAGTGACAGCGGGCAAGGTGGCGTGGAAGGCGGAGGCGGGCGTGTTCCTCGCCGTCGCGTTCCTCGCGGCGGGGGCCCTCGGTGCGGCCCAACCCGCCACCGGCATACCGACGGTGGTCATCCAGCTGACGCAGTTCGGCCCAGCCCTCGGGGTGGCGGCGGTGGCCCTGCTGTGGCCGTCCCGGATCCGGCGTCGGCTCTCCGGTGCCCTGCCCGCCCGCCGGGCCGTCGACCCGGCGGGGTCGACGGCCCGGCGCCACGCCCGCGGCGCCGGGCTGCTGCTCAGCGCCGTGCCGATCATCGCGCTGGGCGCCGGCGCGTACGCGTGGGTGGAGGGCGTCCTCCGGGTCACCGATCCGGGCACGCTGGGCAGCCCGTTCGCACTCATCGTGGCGGCGCAGCTGGTCGGCGCGTGCGGGGAGGAGATCGGGTGGCGCTGCCTGCTCCAGCCGCTCCTGCGGACGAGGTTCGGCCCGTTCACGTCCTCGGTCGCGGTCGGGCTGCTCTGGGGCGCGTGGCACGTGCAGGTCTTCGGCCAGGACCCGGCCTACGCGGCCGGGTTCCTGCTGGCCACCGTGGCGATGTCGGTCGTCCTCGGGCTCGGCCTGGAGCGCGCCGGAGCCAACCGCCTCCTGCTCGCGGGCGGCTTCCACACCCTGGTCAACCTGGGCATGCTGCTGTTCATGGACGACGGCTCCGGCAGCGCTCCGGCCGCCGACGCCGACCTGTCCATGGTGCTGTTCGGCCTGGCCGCCCTGGTCACGGCCGTCCCGTGGGTCATCCGTGAACTGACGGCCGATATCCTGCCGATCGCGGACGGGGCCCGCTGACATGCGCGCCGACATGCGGTCCGACATCGGCGCCGACCGACGATCCGGGGGAGAGCACGTGCTGACGGCTCGGGGGGCGGTGCGCCCGCTCGTCGACCGCGCGACCGCCCTCGGCCGCTGCCAACTGCTCTCGCTGAACGGCCTCCTCGTCTCCGCGACCGGCTCGCTCGTCGTGGGCGCGCTCCTGCTGCTCCCCGTCGGCGCGGGCCTCCCGCTGCTGCCGCGCGCCGCGGCGGCCCTGCGCACGCTCTCCGACCGGTACCGGTCCTGGACCACCCGGTGGAGCGGCACACCCATCAGCCCGCCCGGACCGCTCGGCGGCCACGGCACCGGCCGCCGGACCGGGGCGGCCCGTGTCCTCGGCGACGACGGCTTCTGGCACGACCTCCGGTGGGCCTGGCTGGAGCCGCTGGTCGGCGGGCTGCTCGTGGCCGGCCCGCTCGCGCTCGTCGACTTCGGGCTGTTCGGCGTACTCGTCCAGCCGTTCGTCTGGCGCCGCCTCGGCCCCGACAACTGGTACGCCTTCGTCCCCGTCGAGTCCACCGCCACGATGCTGGCCGCCGCCGGCCTCGGCCTCGGGTCGATCGCGGCCGGACTCCTCCTCGCCCCCGCCACCCTCGACCTCCACGCCACCTGGAGCCGGCGCATGCTCTCCGCACCGCGCACCGCAGAACTCGTCCGCCGCATCGAACACCTCACCGGTACCCGGGCCGACGCCCTCGACGCCCAGGCCGCCGAACTCCAGCGCATCGAGCGGGACCTGCACGACGGCGCCCAGGCCCGGCTGGTCGCCCTCGGCCTCACCCTCGACCGGGCCACCCGCCTCCTCGACACCGACCCGCGGGCCGGCCGCGAGCTCCTCCTCGACGTCCGGGCCGCCTCCGCCCGCGCCCTGCAGGACCTCCGCGACCTCGTCCACGGCATCCACCCGCCGATCCTCACCGACCGGGGCCTCGGCGACGCCGTCCGCTCCCTCGCCCTCGACAGCCACCTCGACGTCCTCGTCGAGAACGGCCTGCCCGGCCGCCTCCCGACCCCCGTCGAGTCCGCCGCCTACTTCGCCGTCGCCGAACTGCTCGCCAACGCCGGCAAACACGCGGACGCCCACGAGGTCCGCATCCGCCTCGTCCACACCGACGGCGTCCTACGCGTCACCGTCACCGACGACGGCCACGGCGGCGCCGACCCTGCCCGCGGCGGCGGCCTGCACGGCATCCGGCGCAGGATCGGCAGCTTCGACGGAACCCTCGCCCTGCAGAGCCCGCCCGGCGGGCCGACCACCGCCACCCTGGAGATACCGTGCGCGTCGTCATCGCCGAAGACCTCTTCCTCCTCCGGGACGGCCTGATCCGGACCCTCCAGGACCACGGGTTCGAGGTCGTCGCCGCCGTCGACAACAGCCCCGAACTCCTGCGCGCCCTCCGCGAACACGAACCCGACGTCGCGGTCGTCGACATCCGCCTGCCCCCGACGTTCACCGACGAGGGCCTCAAGGCCACCCTCGAAGCCCGCCGCGCCCGCCCCGGCCTGCCGGTGCTGATCCTGTCCCAGTACGTCGACCAGCTCTACGCCCACGAGCTGCTCGCCGGCGGCCGGGGCGCCATCGGCTACCTCCTCAAGGACCGCGTCACCCACACCGCCCAGTTCGTCGCCGCCGTCCGCACGGTCGCCGCCGGCGGCACCGTCATGGACCCCCAGGTCATCGCCAAGCTCCTCGCCCGCAGCGACGCCCGCGGCACCACCGCCGCCCTCACCCCGCGCGAACACGACGTCCTCGAACTCATGGCCGAGGGCCGCTCCAACGCCGCCATCATGCACACCCTGCACATCAGCGAGAGCGCGGTGGCCAAGCACACGGCCAACATCTTCGCCAAGCTCGGCATCGAGGCCTCCGCCGACGACAACCGCCGCGTCCTCGCGGTCCTCGCCTACCTGAAGAACGCCGAGCGGATCACCCAACCGTCCTGACCGTCCGACCGCGCGGAAGCCGCCCCAGCCACCAACCGGCGCCGGGGCCTCCCCTCCCCGCTTTCACCCCGAAGCCCTCACGATCACTCAACCAACCGAAAGGGGCCCCGATTGGCGGAACGTCTTGTCCGATTCCCACAATGCGCCAATCGGCCGATGGAAGCCAACCGCCGGAAAGGCCACCCGAGAGAGGGCCCCACGAAACGCCGGGTGCCCTCTCTCTTACAGCCCAGAAGCGTTCAGGCGCCATCGCGATCGCGAATAAGCTTGGTAATCGGCACCACTCTTGGCCGGCCCCCACCGCTGACCCCGAATTTGAGCCCGTGGCAATAGATCTCGGGAATCCAATACCGATCGTTCTCGCGGAAGAGCGCGCCACTGGCTTCGAGCAGTCGAGTATCCGCCGGCTCCAGCTGAACGGACTCCAGCGCGAAGGGGACTTTGCGAACTTCATCCGGCAGGTCTCGCCGATCGCGGAACAGCTTGCCGACCGGAGCGTTCTCCAGCTCCATGGCGGCGATCTTGTGCGCGCTGCAGGTCGGAAGGGCTCAGCGCATCGCCGGCGGCGTCAGCAGTCGATCCGACCAGCGCTTCGGGTCGCCCACAGAGTCCTCGGCCGCCTCACCTGGGAAGACGACGATGCCGCGAGCCTGAATCTGCAGCTCGTACGCGCGATGACGTTCCAGGAACTGCTGGGCGTTCTGCTGAACGGAGTTGAGCAGAAGGTCGCGCTGGATGAACGCCACCAGGCCCAGCGGGCGCCCTCGAATCGAGCGAAGCCATTCGGGGCAACCGGTCAAGAGCGCCCTCAGAGCACGCTGCTGAACAGCATCGTTACTGAACTGTTGAAACGGGTCCTCAAGGCCATCGATGACAAAAATCGCCCGCCGGCTCCGTGCGAGGCCAGTGAGTTCCGGTTCGGCCGTTTCAGGCGTAGTACCTCGGAGACCCGCGGCCCTGGCGAGACAGGCCGGCCAGACGCGACGCCAACCACCCTCACTCAGGTCCTCACTCGGCGCTTCCGTGACAAGATCACGTAGCTCAAGGAATGCAGCGGGCTCGGCTCCGGTCAGCTTTCGGGCTGATGGCCGCTGCACACCCTCGACCTCGGCGCCCACAACGGGGCCCGACGTTGAGCGGTCAGCTCTGATTCTCGTCGCGGTGGCCCTCTTCGGCGCGGGGGCCCACCGCGCGGGCCGGCTCCTCCATCGTCAGCTCCACGCGCCGGCCCTCGGCCACCCGGCGCTCCACCGTCTCCTCGTCCGGCCACTGGTCGGGCTGTGCGCCGACTCCCCACTGGCCGTCGGCGACCATCGCGATGTCGCCCACGGCAGACGTCCTTGCCGAAAATCGACTACGCACTTCGGCATGTCACATGCCAAAGTACGCATGTCGGGAAGACCGCAGCTCAACGAAGGGATCCGTCCAACCGTGAGCACCTCTGCCACCCTCCTGCCCGCCGTTGTCCGTCCCAAGGCGGACGCTCTCACCTGGGCCTAAGGTGCTGTTGACCAGCGCGGCAGATGGCTTATGATCCCCAAACCAAGCCTTTGACCTTGGGTATTCTGATGGGCGATAGAGGATCGATGACAGTCGCAGACTCGGGAAAGGATGGGTTTCCGTCCGTACAGGAACTCCGGTTCCATGTACTCGGCTCGCTTGAGGTATGGGCCGGCGGCATACGAGTGCGTCTCGGCGGAACCATCCAAGAGCGAGTGCTGGCCACCCTGCTCCTCGAACCCGGGCGGGTAGTACCGATTGCCAGACTGGTCGAGGCCGTCTGGGCGGAGGACCCTCCTGCGACTGCGTCGCACCAGGTGCGCAAGGCCGTCGCCGATCTCCGCCGACGCCTGCCGTCCGGTCGAGAGATGATCAGCACGGACGGCCCGGGCTACCGGGTGATCACGTCGGTCAGCCAACTCGATCTTCTCGACTTCAACGCACGGATCCAGACAGCGGCACAAGCCATGGGCGTCGGGAGGCTGACCGATGCCTGCGCAGAGCTGCAGGGTGCTCTCGATCTGTGGCGGGGACCCGTCCTCGCGGGTGAGGGCGGCCCGGTGATCTGCCGCGCGGCAACTGCGCTGGAGGAGCGCCGTCTCACCGCAGCCGAACAGCTCCACGAACTGCGCCTCGAGCTCGGCGCAAGCAGCGAGCTTGTCGCGAGTCTGCGGGCACTCGTCGATGCACACCCCTTGCGTGAGACGCTGCGCGGCCAACTCATGCTCGCCCTGTACCGCTCGGGACGACAGGCGGACGCCCTGGAGGAGTACGGGAAGGTACGCGAGTTGCTCGCCGACGAGCTCGGCATCGATCCGGGGTCTCGACTGGTCAAGCTGCACGAGGGGATCCTGCGGGAGGGTCCGGAGCTGACAGCCCCGCAGGGTGGGCCGCCCGCCGCCGCCTCCGGAATGCCGGCCGAGCAACGCGGTCCGGTCTCCACACTGCCGTATGCGCTGCCGGATTTCACGGGCCGGGCCAAGGAGCTGGCAATCCTGCTCAGCCGGGTCCGGGCCGAGAGATTGCCGGATGAGCACGGCGCCCGGGTCGTAGCCATCGACGGGATGGGCGGCGCGGGCAAGACCTCATTGGCCGTACGCGCCGCTCACCAGCTGACCGAGGAGTTCCCCGACGGGCAACTCTATGTGGACCTGCGCGGGTTCACCCCTGGTGAGCAGCTCCCCATACCGGCATCGACAGCACTGGACATCCTGCTGCGCGCGATCGGTACGCCGAGCGAGCAGATACCCGAGGACCTGCCTGGCCGCACCGCCACATGGGGGTCCGCACTGGCGGGGCGCCGGATGCTACTACTCCTCGACAACGCCTCCGACGCCGCTCAAATCCAGCCGCTGTTGGCGGCTCCCCCCGGCTGCCTTGTGCTCATCACCAGCCGGGTGCGGTTGCTCGACCTCGACGGCATCGAGTGGATCTCCCTGGGGCTGATGCCCCCCGAGGACAGTGCCACGCTGGTGGCACGGACGCTGGGCCCGGCCCGTGTGCAAGCCGAACCGGAGGCGGCCGCCGAGCTCGCCGAGCTGTGCGGCCATCTCCCCCTGGCGCTGCGTATCGCCACCGCACGGCTGCGCAACCGGCCCCGGTGGACCGTGCGGCATCTCGTCGAGCGACTGCAGGACGAGAGCCGCCGGATGGACGAGCTGAGCTCGGGCGAACGCAGCGTCGCAGTGACGCTTCAGTTGTCATATCTGGCCATGGACAACAGGCACCGCGCCGCGTTCCGCGTCCTCGGGTTGCACCCCGGTGATGGCATCGACGCACACTCGGCGGCCGCGCTGCTCGACACCGATGTCCGGGACGCCGAGGACATTCTGGAGCTTCTGCTCGACGTACATCTGCTCCAACAGCCCGGATTGGGCGAGTACACCTTCCACGACCTCGTCCGCAGCTTCGCCCAGGGCCAGCACGGACCGATGACGGAACAGACCGACGCGGACGCCGTCCAGCGGTTGCTCAGCTACTACCTGACAGCCACCAACGTGGCCTGCGACGTACTGTTCCCAGGCCGTACCGCCCGCTCAACCGGGATCCCTCCGTATCAGGGAGAGCTCCCGGAACTGACGGAAGAGAAGATCGTCAGCCTCTGGTTCCGTCGCGAACATCAGCGGCTGCTGGCGGTCGTGGACCTGGCCGATCGGCTCGGCTACGACCGGCACACCGGCTGGCTGGTCCGCGACCTGGTCTTCCATCTGAACGCGGGTGGTCATTTCGAAGAGTTCCGAGCACTCGGCCGCCTCGCGGTCCAAGCCGCGCGCCGGCTCGACGATCCGGTCCTGTTGAGTATCAGCCTGTCCAGTCTTGGCGCCGCTTGCTGGAAGCTCGGCTACTTCGAGGAGGGCATCAACGTCGCCCGCGAGGGACGCGAGATCGCGGTACGCCTCGGCGACCGTGACGCCGAGGCGAACAGTGAGTCCACTCTCGGGCTGCTCATGTCGATGCTGGGGCGGTACAACAAGGCCCTTCCCCTGTTGGAGCACGCGGTCGAACTGGCCAGGGAACTTGGCACCGCCCGCGCTGAAGCGGAGACTCAGACGAATCTCAGCTCGCTGTACGCACGATGGGGCCGCTATCCGGAGGCTGCGGCGTCCGCCCTCCGGGCCCTTGAGCTGGAGCGGGACACCGCGAACCCGGTCAACGAGACCATGGCTCTGGCCGATCTGGCTTTCGCCCAGCTGGGCATGGGTCAGTACGTGGATGCCGAGGCGAGTCTGCGACGGGCCCGCGAGTTGTGCGACGAGAGCGCGCCCCAGGGCGATGTCGCCCTGGTGCTGGCTCTGTCCGCCGAGGTAGCGCACCGTCTCGGCGACAGTGACGCGGTGTCCGAGCTCGCGGAACGTGCCCAGATCCTCGCACGGTCCGGTGGTACGCCGGTCCGCCAGGCGAAGGCCGAGAACATCCTCGGTCGGCTGCATACCGCACAAGGGCGGTACACATCGGCGACGGCGCTGCACGCCCACGCGCTTGAGGTCGCCTCGGCCATCCAATTCCGCTCTGAGCAGGCATCCGCGTACCTGGGTCTGGCCCAAGCGGCCGCGGGACTTGGCGACGGCGCGACGGCTGGGAAGAACCATCTGGCAGCAGCCGAGTTGTTCGACCTCATGGAGATTCCGGAGGCCGGCCGCAGTCATTGAGGAAGGTGGCGCGGACCTCATGGCGTGGAGGTTGCCGGCCCCTTGTTGTCCGCGAGGATCTGCTGCCCGGCTGACTGGCCGGTTGCGGCGACCTGCACGGTCGCGCCGAGCCCGAGCGCCAGGATGGCAGCCGCCAGGATTCCAGTCAGTCTGATCAGCTTGGTGTGCATGGTCCGTCCCCCTGTGAGCATACGGGCGGATAAGGCGCCGCGTGGCATTGTATCCGTGTCCGTGTTCGACATCCGTGATGGTGTCGCAGGCCGATCCCGGAACGTTCCCGCCTGCATACCTTGGAGGGAAGCACCTGGTTGAGGCTTCCCCGGGATGCGGAGGGGCCGCTCACGAGTGGGTCTCGGCCGGCGGGAGACGCCGGGGCAGCAGTGGATCGGGGAGGGATCGGAGACGATGCCTCGGCAGGCACGGCTTCCAGTCGGATCACGGGGCGTCGAGAACTCCATGATCTTGGAAGCCCGTGCCTGTTGCGCTCCTGGCCCCCTCAAGCCGGCAGACCGTCACGAACCGGACGGCACAGAACTACGCCGAAGCCCTGAGCCAGATCCTGCGCGGTGTGGCGCTCTACGCCCTGCTACGCGTTGAGCAAGTTCGCCGCGACCAGCTCGGCGAGTTGGACCGCATTGAGGGCCGCACCCTTTCGCAGGTTGTCGTTGCTGATGAAGAGTATGAGGCCACGCCCCTCCTCGACGCTCTGATCCTGGCGAATCCTGCCCACGAAACTAGCGTCCTGGCCGCAGGCTTGGAGCGGGGTCGGAATGTCGGACAGCTGGACACCAGGGGCATGCTCAAGCAACACGGATGCGCGTTCAGCGGAGATAGGACGGGCGAACTCCGCATGCACCGCGAGGGAATGGCCGGTAAAGACCGGGACCCGGACACAGGTCCCGGCGACACGCAGAGACGGCAGGCCGAGAATCTTCCTGCTCTCATTGCGCAGCTTCTGCTCCTCGTCGGTCTCGGCGGATCCGTCGGTCACAATCGAACCGGCCATCGGCACGGCGTTGAAGGCGATGGTCCTGGCGAATTTCACCGGAGGCGGGAAGTCCACCGCCGCCCCGTCGATCGCCAAGCCGGCTGCTCGGTCGATCACTCCGCTCACCTGAGACCTGAGCTCTTCCACTCCGGCGACCCCGCCGCCGGACACCGCTTGGTAGGTGCTCACGGTGAGCCGCACCAGACCAGCCTCGTCATGCAACGGCTTGATCACTGGCATCGCGGCCATCGTCGTGCAGTTGGGATTGGCTATGATGCCGCGCCGCGCCTCGGACACGGCTTCCGGGTTGACCTCACTGACCACCAGCGGCACATCGGGATCCATCCGAAACGCCGAGGAGTTGTCGATGACGACGGCTCCGGCCGCCGCGAACCGGGGCGCCAGTTGCAGTGCTGTCGCTCCGCCGGCGGAGAAGATGACGACGTCCAGGCCGGATGGGTCTGCCGTTTCGGCGTTTTCCACCACGATGCTGTCGTCGCCCCATGGAAGCCGCAGACCCGCCGATTTCGCGGAGGCAAAGAAGCGCAGCTGCCCGATCGGGAAAGCACGCTGTCGAAGGATGCTGCGGATCACTACTCCAACTTGCCCGGTCGCGCCCACTACGCCGACTCGGAGACCGTGGGTGGTCATGACTTCCCTACTTTCTTGTCTTGGGTTCGAACTGGTCACTCGTAAGAACAGCGGCGGGTCAATGTCCGGTGGGTCATGATCGCGACGGAGCATGCCATCAAGCCGCACCGTCTGTTACAACTACGGCTTGATGGCAGCACTGGAAAGCCTTTCGGCTATTCAGGGTTACACGTCGTTTACAGCGGTGTTGGTCTGCGCGGAATGCGGCGAAACGGTGGTAACGACCAGTGTCTGCTGGACGAACGCGATGGCACTCTCGAGCTCGGGGGAGGACGGAGCGGCCAGCACGACCTCGCCCGTCCGATGACCCGAACTCCGCACCGCCAGGACCGTGTCCCCGGGCTCGACCTCCACGCCCGCCTGGAGCACCGACGGGTGACTTCGCACTGCCTCCAGACCGCGGATGTCCTGCACCACACCCGGTTCCGAGATCGTGAAGATGCTGGCGGCATGCCGGAACGGGCCGACCGGCGGCTGGGGCAGCGGCATCCCCACCGCCATCCGGACCACCATCTCGTACCAGTCGATGCCGTACGTGGCACCGAGGAGATCCATCAGATAGTCGCCTGGAGTCCGGACCGCAACCTCGATGGGAACCGGCCCAGCGGCGGAGAGGCGAAACTCCATGTGCACCAAGCCGGTCCGTATCCCCATGGCGCGCAGCACCCGGGCACCGGTATCGGCTACCTGCCTGGCACTCGGTTCCGGCAGGTGTACGCCGGTGCGATGACCCACCTCGACGAACTGGGGCGGCCCGGTGGTTTCCTTGGCGGTGACGTTGGCAAACCACACCTCGCCGTCGCGGACCAGTGCCTCCCAGCTGTACTCCGGGCCGTCGATCGCCTCCTCCACGATGACCCGCTCACCGGCGCGGGCCTGCGCCACGGCACGGAAGCTCTCGGCATCGGTCACCAGTTCCACACCGGCGCTGCCGGCGGAGGACAGCGGCTTGACGATCACCGGCCAGCGCTCGGCGGCCCAGGCCATCTCCTCGGCGAGGGAGTCGGTCACGGTGTACGCCGGCTGAGTGATCCCGGCCGCGGTGAACAGCGCTCGTTGCAGCGCCTTGTTCCGAGAAGCCGTCGCGGCGTGCAAGGACGGCCCGGGGAGACCGAACCGATCCTGGATCATGGCCGCGGCGATGACCTGGGGCTCGTTGAAGGCGATGACGCCGTCGAACGGGCCGTCCTGAAGGGCGAGGCAGGCACCCTCCATCCAGTGCTCGTCGAGCTCGCCCCGGGCCTGCGCCACACTCGCCGTTCCCGTCACCCGATCGGCACGGGAGGCCGCCTCGACAGCATGGACGCTCACCCCGAGTCGACCTGCGGCGGCGACGTACGGCCGACCCATCTGGCCGACCCCGATGAGAAGGAGCTTCTTCACAGGGCTCCCTCCAACACGGGCAGCGACGCGTCATGGTGAGACGACCAGGCGCTGTATTCGCCGCGGCGATACATCAGCGGGACGCGGGGGAAGACAGCGGTGCCTTCCACCCGGGCGATGAAGAGCCAGTGGTCGTCAGCACGGGTGGTGCTGACGATCCGGCACTCGGCGTAGCCCAGGGCGATGTCCGTCAGGAGCGGTGCCCCTGCCGCGAGGGCGGAGGGCTCCCAATCCACGTGCGCGAACTTGTCGGTCGCCTTGCTCGCGAACAGCTCCGATGCCGCCTGGCCTTCCACCGAGAGGAAGTTCACCGCGAACGCCTGCGAGGCGACGATCGCCGGCAGCGTCCGCGAGCCCGCACCCACCGAAATCAGTAGCGATGGCGTCGCGGCCGACACCGCGCACACCGCATTGCTGGTGAAACCGAACGGGGTGTTGCCCGCACCCATCGCAGTCACGATTGCGACCGGGGAGGGAAAGGAACCGAAGAGTTCCCTGAAGCGGTCAGAACTTTCCATCATCGCCCTTCTCTCTGTTTGGCTGACCGTGGTCATAGCGATGGGCGACATGATTCAACATGCGATAGAGCTCGCTCGACTGGAGCTGCCCCCTCGCATTCTGCCGCACCGATCCCCGGAATGGTAGATTCCCAATGTCGCCCCACTTGAGAGCACCCTGATCGTCCAGCACACACGTTGTCCTGTTCTGGTTATCGGCGTGCAGGCAAAAGGGAATGTCGAGCAATCCCAACGCGAAGGCACGGGTCAGCGCCGCGCCGACATCGGCGTCCAGATTGAGGACTCCTTCGATCAAGCACCGGGCTTCTTCCATTATTTCATCGAAGTATTCCTTTTCCTGCGGGACGGCAGCTGCCGGCGGCCCACCGGCGGCAGCGGATGCCACCCGCAGCGCGTCCAGGTTCTCCGCCACGCTCGGTATCTGCCACGCCTCGGAAACCGTTTTCACGATGAGGCGTTCACAGCGCGTATCACGGGCCAGCCGCGCGCTGCTGCGAATCAGCTCCGTGGCACCGTCAGGAGTACTCGGGAACAGCCCCATGTAGGTGTAGAGGACGACGTGCCACGTGACCGAAGGAAGATATTCCTGCGCCAATGCCCGCAGCACGCGCACAGCCGCTCGGTCCTGATCGTCGTGCGTCCCCTGGGCGTAGCTCAGCGACATGGACCGCACGCCGTGCTGTGCGAAGAACAGTCCTTCGAGCACCGTCATGGCGATCAGCAGCGACGGCGGGCACAACTGCCCCAGCAGGCACCCTCCGAAGCTCTCGATGTGCCCGTGCTCCACCTCGCCGACGAGGTAGCGGCAACTCTCGGCCCACGCCGACACCGCATGCTCGAGCGGGAGACGGCTGTACGGCATGCAGTAGGAGACCGGCCCGCCCTCCGTCGTGTCCAGGCCGGCGAGCACCAAGCTCTCGATCACCCGCAACGGCAGGGCAGTGCCGTGCCGGACTTGAATGGGGAACCCGGGCCCGTACAGTCCGGCGAGCATTTCTCGGGTTTCTTCCACCGGGTGGGAGACGATGGGGTACCCGTTGAGTTCCTCCCCCGCCCGCAGCCGCTCGATCGAGCTCACATGGTCGCCGACGCGGGTATAGCTGTCGACGGTGATGGTTCCGACGACCGGGATATCGAGGTCATGTACGTCGCGCAGGCCCGCGCGCATCGTGGCGATATTGCCGAACCCCATCCGGGGCTGCACCACCAGGGTTTCACGTCGGCGAGCGTCGGCGATGAACCGATCCATGTAGCCGGACATGCTACTGGGCCACGGACAGGCTGGCGGCGTACCCGTCCCACGGCGCGACCACCGGAACGCCGGGCTGCCAGGCAGCGAACCCGTAACGGGCGCCGAAAGCCAGGAATTCCCGGAAGCGATCGACGGCATTCTCGCCCAGGAAGACGTCGGCGCAGCCCTGGGAGAGCAATTCCCGGCGCACCCGGTCATTGTCCGACGGTGCCGTGGTGAGTTTGCCGCCCGCAACGCAAGGAACGTTGACGCCGGCGCGCTTGAGCTCCGTCAGCACGACGCTGGTGCCGTAGTAGCCATGACCGTTGACGCTGGAAACCACGAGCAGATCCGGCTGAAAGTCGTTGACCTCCTTGACGACCAGGTCCGCGGGCGTGCAGCCGCCCAGATTGCGAACCTCCCCGCCGTTCTCGGCAATGAACTTCTCCAGAAAGATGAGGTTCCAGAAATGCGAGTCGGATTCGACAGTGGTCAGCAGGCAGCGAAATACTCCGCCTTCCCCAATGCTCATGGTACGGGCTTTCTCCTATGTGGAAAGTGCGAAACTGAGCGAACATACCGTCAGCAACGAATGAAATGAGCCGACCCCATCAAGCGCGACCGCGGAGATCCCGATCGATGGCTGCAGCCGGCGGCTGGACGTCGCCTAGCTGTTCAATGCGCGATGGAAGGAACGCATCGTCAGCGGGAACAGGACAGCGGCGACTCCACTCAGCGCGATCGCGGAAACCGCGATCAGCGACTGCGGCCCGAGACTGGAGCCGAGGCCGGCCAGCAGCAGTCCACCGAGCGGTGCCGCCAGGAGATTGATCATGTAGAACGGCCCCATGACCTTGCCCAGGTGCTCCGGTGCGATCACCCTGATCCGCTGGGTGCGGTTGTAGACGTTGAAGTAGGTCACCCCGACCATCGCCATGACGAGAGCCGGACCGTAGATCAGCAGCGACGGCGCGAAGCCGAGCACCACCAGACAGGCACACAGGACGGCGAGTCCGACCACCCCGACCACCCTGACGCTGAACAAGCGCAGCAGGAACGGGATGGCCAACAGGTTGACCAGCCCGACCACGCCGATACAGACGTTCAGGAGGGCGAATGCCGATTCCGGACCGGCGAACACGTCGGTCACCAACGCCGCATTGGCGCTGAGTGCCGTGCCGAAGACCAGGTTGATCGAGAAGTTCAGACCGGCCAGCAGGACCAACGGCCTGCTCCTGGCCAGAAGTTTCCAGCCCAGGCCGAGCTCGGCCATGGTCTCCCTCGCGGTGCCGGGCTTCGCGGCCCGCGGTCCGCGGGGTATCGGCAGCCAGCAGCAGGCAGCGGCCATGAACACCGCTCCGGCGACGCCGAGGAGCATGGTCTTGTCGAAGAACATCACGCCCAGCAGCGCGAGCGCGGGGCCGACGGCCATCGCCGAAACCTCCATGCTCTGGACCAGCCCCTGCGTTTTCGGCAGGTCCTCGCCCGTGGCCACTTGTGGCACGACCTTCTCGATCGCCATCTGAACCGGCGCCATGAGCAGGGTGAGGAGCGCTCCGCAGGACATCAGGATCGGGGTCTGCCAGTCCGACAGCAGCAGGCAGCCGGCCAGGGCGAGGACGAGAACGACCGACCGGCCGGCGGTGACGACGGAGAACAGCCGGGGACCCCCGTCCCGGTCGGCTATCAACCCCGCGAACGGATAGGCCAGCAACGCCGGAAGCCATTCGATGGCATAGGCGAGGCCCAGGAAGCCGACATCGTTCGTCTTCTGGAAGACGAGCAGGGGAATGGCGAAGGCCACGACCTGTTCTGCCACGGCGACCAGCAGGACCCCGGTCAGGAAGAGGGGGCGTTGCCGGCCGGCGCGCTTCGCCACTGCCGGAATCGGCGTGACGGTCTTTACTGGCGACGACATCTCTCTCCCCCCTTCACGCCGGAAGCAGACTGGTCTCGATACGGAAGTTCTCAATGATGTACTGAATGTCCGCTTCGACCTGTGCTTCGTCCCCGACGAGGATGTACCGCCCGCTGTGGATGGCGTCATAACTGCCGTCCGGGTCCAGCACCTCCCCCGGGCTGGGCACGAGTTCGCGCCAGACCGTCGGGACCGAGGACCGCATCGAGGTCCGATGGAGCACCTTGGCAGGGAGCTGGTCACGCTTGGGAATGATCAGCCAGCCACCGGACGGGTCCGACGTCTTGGCCGGGAGGGAAACGGGCTCTCCGCAGATCGCCTTCAGCCAGACCCAGCTCAAGTTGACGCCGAAGAGCCGGTTGATGAGATGCGGCACCTCGGCACCGCCGACCCGCCCGGCGATCTCCAGGAAGACGATCTCCTCGTCCTTGGTCACGAAGAGTTCCAGGTGAATCGCCATCGACCTCATGTCGAGCGCGGCGACACAGGCCCGGACGAACTCTTCGACCCTTTCCCTCAGCGCGGATTCCTGCACGACCACGGAACCGAGTGGTGCTCCCGACGTCTCGAAAGCAAGGCAGTCGTTGATGTAGCGGGACACCACCTGGAAGGGCACCCGCGCCTCGTGGTCGGCGAATCCGTCCACGTGGTAGACGGTCCCGTCGATCAATTCCTCGATCTGGTAGTCGGCACTGTCGACGCTCGCCAGCCACGACCGGAGCGACGCTTCGTCCGCCACGCGGTGTACGCCCTTGCTGGCCGCCCCGGCGACCGGCTTGAGGATCAGGGGATAGCCGATGTCCCGGGCGATCCGGGTGGTCGTCTCCACATCCGCGCAAGGGGCGAACCGAGGCACCCGTACACCCGCGTCGGCGAGGAGCTGCTTCATGGTCAGCTTGTTCCGATAGGTACTGACCTCCGCCGGGCGCGGACCGGGGATCTCCAGTTCCTCGCGGACCTGGGCGGCCACGTCCAGCAGATACTCCGACAACGCCACCAGCTGATCGACGGGTCCGACGCGATCGGCTATTGCCCGTACGGCGGCGCACACCGCGGCGAGATCTGTCAGATCTTCGAGCATGACGAAATCCGCGATCTGCGAACGATCGGCAAGGACTCCGGTAGCCCCTTCCGCGTCGACCACATAGCTGATCCGGTGCCGGTCATGGTCGAGATCCTCGAATCGCTCAAGTTCGTTGTCCCAGCGCCGTTCGTCGGAGAACCTGGGCCAGCGGTTGAGAACCACGATGTGCATGGGGATCCCTCTTTCAGTGAGTTGATTTCAGCGGGCTCGAGCGAGCAGTCATGACTGCGGCTGCGCGTCACGCTCCAGCTCACGGATGAGGGGCACCACGTGGGTGAAGAAGGTCCTCATCTCCGGCCGGGTCGGCCAGCCGGAGAAGATGAACTCGCTGATGCCGGCGAGCTTGTACTGGAAGAGGTAGTCGGCCACCTCCTGGTAGCTGCCGACCAAGCACAGCGCCGGGCCTCCGCGGTAGGGGACGGCGCCGGTGTAGATGTAGGGCGAGAGCCAGTTTCCGTTCGCCTGATCGGCGAGCCGGAAGGAGGACTTCACCGCTTCGGAGTCGACGTTCTTGACGAATTCGCGGATCCACGCCTCGTGTTCGAGATCGGGATCGCCCATCAGCTCGGCGAGTTCGGCCAGCGCCTCCTCGCGGGTCTCCCGGGCGAGCACATGCATCCGGGTGCCGACCCGGCAGCCCCCCTCGATCAACGGCAGGCTCGCCTGCCGCATCCCTTCCGGGGTGTCGGCGTAACGCATCCAGCAATCGCCGTAGCTGAGGGCGGTCTGCTGCGCCACCTCCGAGGCACCGCTGATGTAGAT
Source organism: Kitasatospora sp. NPDC059722 (assembly GCF_042733235.1). Classification (NCBI taxonomy): domain Bacteria; kingdom Bacillati; phylum Actinomycetota; class Actinomycetes; order Kitasatosporales; family Streptomycetaceae; genus Kitasatospora; species Kitasatospora sp. NPDC059722. Next base: position 58,986 of record NZ_JBHWGD010000029.1, on the reverse strand, counting down.
CTGGGGACGCTTGCCACCCTTGTAGCCGAGGTGCAGTTCCGCGTCCTTGATCGAGTAGTGCTGCCCGTCGAAGGTCTGCGGGACCTCGCCCTCCCAGAATTCCCGGAGGATGTGGAGGAACTCACCCGCCCTGGCGTACCGCTGGTCGTGGTCCAGGAAATCACCGTAGCCGGCCTGCTCGGCCACCGAGATCCCGGCGACCACGTTGAGGGAGAGGCGGTCGTCGGACATCCAGGAAAGGGTGTTGACGATCTGCGTGAAGAGCGTCGGCGAAAGGAGCCCCGGGCGGTACGCGAGCATGAACTTCACCCGCTCCGTCTGCTGGGTGAGGGCCGCGATGATCGGCACGGGATCCGGCAGGTAGTGCCCGATCCCGAACAGGAGGCTGTCGACGCCGAGTTCCTCGGCCTCCTTGACGAAGTCGGTGATCTCGCCCATGTCCAGGGCGCCCAGCTTGTACTTCTCCGTGGGCTTGGCCTGGCCGCCCCCGTCCGTCGGTACGTCCCAATGAATGCGCAGCGGTTCCACTGTTGTTCTCCTCACTCCGGAAGGTTTACGGGTCGGTGTCCGGCGGAGCCGATGAGCAGCCCGCTGTTGGCCGAGCGGGCCTTCGGTGCGAGGCGCGCCGGATCCGTGGAACCGGGCTGCTGATACAGCCGGGCGTGTTCGCGCCGGACCTGGGCGTCCACCTCGTCCAGTGGGGCCAACCACCGCCGGGCGGTGCCGTCCGGTTCGACGACCGACATCAACCCGGTTCCGTGCACGGCCTCGGCCATGACCCCGGCGCCGGCCAGGGCTTCGGCCACGCCACGCTGGTCACCTGTGAACGCCAGGACGGGCTCGGCGGAGGGCACTGCCACGGCGACGAGTCCCGTCTCCCGCATCAGCGTGGCGACCTGGTCGGGATCGACACCGGTCGCAAGCCGGAAGACCTGGGCCTTCCGGTCACCGACCACCGCGGTCGTGCCCGCCCCCGGACCCACGACCGTTCCTCGGTCGTCGCCCAGGGACCGGCACGCGATGGCGACGCCGTACCGCCTGGCCGCCGCCACCGAGCCGCCGAACAGGACCTTGGCCCCGCTGTCCGACATCGCTTCGCACTGCGCGTAGGACAGCTCCGGCATCAGCCGAGCCGCTGGTTCGGTGTAGGGGTCGGTGGTGTACACACCGGGGACATCGGAGTAGATCTCACACTCGGTGACGCCGAGTGCCCCGGCGATGGCGACCGCGGTGAGGTCCGAGCTGTTGCGGCCGAGCATGGTGATGCGGCCATCGGGCCGTACCGCCTGGCCACCGGCCAGCACGACGACCTGATGCTCGGTCAGCGCCTTGAGCACGGGCGCGGGGTCGATCGTGACGATCCTCGATCGGGTGGCGGTGTCATCACCGACGATGCCCAGCTGGTGCGCCCAGAGATCGATCGCCGTACTCCCCTGTGCGTGCAGGGCGGCCCGGAGCAGAGTGGCGCTCAGCATTTCGGCGGTGGCCAGCGCCTGGTCCTGCACCTCCGGCTTCAGGTCCGGATCAACCGCCAACGCCGCCTCGAGCAGACGTCCGGTGGAGCCGGACATCCCGCTCACCACGGCGATCACCCCGGTGCGGCCATCGCCGGTCAGCTCGATCAGATGAGCAGCGACCCGGGCGTAGTCCGCCAGCTCCACGAAGGATGATCCACCGAACTTGACGACACGCAGGTGCTGGGGGTCACGCGGCATCGTTCACCATCCTCGACGACGAGTTCGCTGCCTGCGCGCCCTCGGACGTGCGCCTCTTCTCGCCGCCGAGCCCCCATTCGGTGGGCTTCTCCTGGCTCAGAATCGTGAACACCCGGCCGATGGCATCGCCCATCCCCCAGACGTCGGTGTACGCGGGCCACTTGGGGTGTCCGGCGTCGATGTCGTGCTGACGGGCGTACGCCGCACGGACCCACTCCTTGGTCGAGGGCCGCCGGTGGTGGAAGTCGTGCTGAGCGAGATCGCCGGGTACGACGAGGACTCGAGCCGGGATGTGGTAGCAGACGAGGCGGGCGCCCCATCGGAACCAGGCGCGGAACGCGGCGGCCCCGCCGAGGCCCACCGGCGGCAGCGGGTCACCGCAGAACCGTCCCCAGGAGTGCGACACATGGAAGGCCCGGCCGCTCAGGCTGCCGTCCTTGGCCTTGAACCAGGCGTGCTCGCTGAGGAACTCCAACAGCGCGACGACGTGGTAGATCGGGAGCATCGGGACCAGCACGGCGACGGTGAACTCCCACCACACCCCCTGCCAGGTCACCAGGCCGAGAATGACGGCCAGGTAGGCGAACCCCATGACCCGTCGGTACGGCGCACAGCGGACGAGGTTCTGGGCCAGCCGGGTGTACAGGAACTCGGCGTGGAACCGCGGGGACACGATCATCAGAGCCAGCCGGCGCCGCAACGCCCGGGTGGTCATCCCGGGCCGGAAACCGAGCATGAGCAGATGCTGGATGGTGGGATCGGCGAGGGTCGCGAAGGTTTCCTTGCGATGGTGGAGATTGACGTGGTCCTCGTAGTACTGATCCGCGTCGTCGGTGCAGACGAGCGTGGACAGCACTTGGTGGATCAGTCGGTCCTGCCGTATCCGCCCGGTGAAACGGGTGTGGATGGCGTGGTGCGCGATCACTGTCGAGCACACGCGCGCCGCGGACGCGGTGAGGCACCAGGCCAAGGGCAGCAGTGCGAGCGTCCAGAGCGGACCCCGTGCGACGATCCACCAGGCACTGCCGATACCGGCCGCGAGTGCGACGAGGTCGCAGATCAGGTACGTGACGGGGTTCAGGCGAACCAGTGGCTGCTGGCCGGGGAGCGCCTTACCGGTGATCCAGGTCCAGCCGTGTTGCGTCCACCGGGGGAAGCGCTGATAGGAAGCCCTGATCTCTTCCGAACGTGCTGCGGATGTCGCCGTCATACGTGGATCCCTTCCTTCTCGTGACTACCGTCTTGGCGGCCGACGGGGGCACCGAGCGCTTCGGCGCTCACTTCGGCGAAGGCCGCGCCCAGGATGTCCAGGGCCTCCTGGGCTTCCCCGCGGCTGAGGTTCAGGGGCGGCAGGAACCGGGCGACGCAGTCGTCCCGTCCTGCGAGCTCGAAGAGCAGCCCCCGGCGGAGCGCAGCCATCCGGACCCGGCCGGCGACCTCGCTCGCGGTCCAGCTGCCGAGCGGGTTCAGCTCGACACCGAGCATCAGCCCGCGCCCCCGGACCTCGCCGATCATGGGGCCGATGGCGTGGTTCAGCTGCAGCGCGTCCAGTCCCGCCCGGAGGAACTCCCCGATCTCGCGCACATGCGCCAGCACGTCATCGCGCTCGACGATCCGCATGAGGGCGGCACCCGCGGCGAAGGCGAGCTGGTTGCCGCGGAAGGTTCCGGTGTGCGCGCCGGGCGCCCAACCGTCCAGCCGCTCGTCGTAGATGATGACCGAAGCCGGGTGGCCGCCGCCCAGGGCCTTGGACGAGACGATGACGTCGGGTTCGATCCCGTACTGCTCGAAGGCGTACCACGTACCCGTCCGCCCGCAGCCGGTCTGCACTTCGTCGACCACCAGCGGGATGTTCCGCTCGCGCGTGATCCGGCGGAGCTCGGTGACGAACTCGGCCCGGGCCGGGACCACCCCGCCTTCGCCCTGGACCATCTCGAGCACCACAGCGGCCGGGAGGCGCACGCCGCCGTTCGGATCAGCCAGCAGATTCTCCAGGTAGCGCACGCAGTTGACCTGGCAGCTGTCCGGGTTCAGAGACAGCGGGCACTTGAAGCAGTACGAGTACGGGAAGAACGTCGTACCGGGCAGCAGGTTGTGCAGGTGCTCCTTCGAGCCACGCAGCCCGGTGATCGCAAGCGTGCTCTGCGTGCTGCCGTGAAAGCCGCCGTGGAACGAGATCACATCCGCCCGCCCGGTCGCGGTCTTGCAGAGCTTCAGCGCGGCATCGATTCCGTCCGCACCGGTCGGCCCGCAGAAGTGGATCTTCATTCGGTCCCGCATGGCCTCGGGCAGCATCCCGAGGAGCCGGGTGGAGAATTCCGACTTCGCTTCGGTGGGGAAGTCGAGCATGTGGGTGGCGACATTCAGCTGAGCCTGTGCTGCGGCGATCAGTTCGGGATTGCCGTGGCCGAGAGCCAGCACGCCGGCCCCGCTCAGAAAGTCGAGGAACCGGTTTCCGTCGACGTCGTGCAGATAGGAACCCTGTCCGCCGGCGACCGCGATCGGCGTGTGTCGCGGATAGGTACGGGCCGAGGACTCATCCCGCTCCTGCTGCTCCAGCAACCGCCGCGAAGCGGGCCCCGGGAGACTGGTGACAACGGACGCACTCACGACGAATTCCTTTCGCCCCACTCAGGAGCCGGGTTTGACTGCTTGATGCCCTGGTCGAGAGGGGCGACGAATGCGAAGTGGAGCGCGTCGCGCGCAATCTCGATGAGCCGTTCCGCTCTGCTTTCCGCTGTCACGGTTCGACGCTGAAGAGGTTCTCGCTGTGTGCCGCCGCCAGCTCCGCCACCCGCGCCTGGAATTCCTGGGAGTCACCAGGACCGCGCCCGTGCTCGAAGCACTCGATGAGGCCCTCGCGCCCCAGGTAGTCGGTCGGCGGGCGGGAGTGGTCGCCGGGCTTCGCCGTCACATAGAGCGCGCGCTCGACCGGATCGAACCCCTGCGGCCGGTGTACACCGGTGATCGTGCCGCCGGCGGCCTTGAGGAAGCTGATCGCCGCGATCCCTTGCGGCGTGTCGGGGATCTGCGGCAGCTCTTCGATCGTCCGGCGGTACGCCGCGATGTGCAGGTCGTACGGGCTGAACCCGTAGACCCGGTCGATGAGGTCCATGATGCCGTCGCCGCCGGGGCGGGCCCCGACCTCGACCACGCTCAACTCGTCCCCGTTGACCAGGATCTCGACGTGGGCGATGCCGCGGTCGATGTGGAGCGCCTCGCAGGCCTTGAGCGCGAGCTCGCGCAGTGCGGCGTTGCCGGTCTCCCGGCTCGGCACCAGCTGGCCGGTCTCGGCGAAGTACGGGGGTGCGCTCTTGCTCTTGTCGGTGACGGCCAGCACCGCGCGGCTGCCCTCGTAGTTGATGACCTCGACGGAGACCTCGTGCGTCGAGACGAAGTACTCCTCCACCTGGAAACGTCCGTCAGTGAGGTCGAAGGTCCCGGCGACCTCCATGAGCGAGGAACGGCAGTGCTCATAGGCGTCGTCGAGTTCGTCAGCCGCGTTGACCCTGATGATCCCGACGCTCCCGGCGAAGTCCCTCGGCTTCAGCACCAGGGGGAACTCCAGCTCCGCGGCTATTGCTCGCAGCTCCTCGGCGGTGGAGAACAACCGGTGCCGGGCGCAGGGAACACCGGCTTCCTCAAACGCCACCTTCATCGTGTGCTTGTCCCGCGAGAGCCGGAGCGCTTCGTCGGAGAGCGCCGGCAACCCGTAGTGGTGGGCGATCGTCACCGAGGCCTGCAGGGTCATCTCGTAGATGGGAACCACCGCGTCCGGCTTCAGGCCGGTCTGCCGCTCGAATTCCTCCACTGCCTTCAGCGCGGACTTGGCGTGGTAGGGACTGGCCGGGAGGACGTGGTCGAAATACCGGTTCGCACCGGAAACGGGATCCTCCGTCATACCAATCACCGGGCCGGGATAGGCACGCAGGGCGGAAACGATGGCTCGCTCACGCAACATCAGATCGGCACCGAGCAGCAGAAGGTACCGGTCCCCGTTAGCGTGGGCACGCTGCAAACTGAACATGGACTTCCTTAGCGCTTCGTCACCATGACGTGGCGAGGGTCTCAGCGCTGGTTCCCGAAACGTTCCCCCTCTGGTACTCAGGGCTTCGGCGCAGTCGCGTGACGTCCGTTTTGTGATCACGCGAGGCCGAGGAGGACGAGGGGCCGGGTCCGAGGAAGGCCAGGAAGTGTCCGCCCTGCTGTTCGTAGCGGACGGTCGGACGGCGGTAGCCGAACAGCCAGGCGGTGCCTGCCCAGGCGCTCCTTGGACTCCACGCCCGGCCGCGTGCACGTTCGCCCCGGAGGCGGCGACCACCAGGGGCAGGCCCTGGGCGTCGCAGGCCACGTGGATTTTTCTAGTGGTTGTCGCAACACTCCTGTTCGGGGAGTGCGATGGACTTCGGGATTCGGGTGGATCGACGGCCGAAGGGCCGGGTGAAGCCGGTGCGGGAGCGGGAGGCGTACTCGCGGCTCGTGCAGCAGGGCGTGAGCTACACCGAGGCGTACCGGATCGTGGGCGTGGACCGCAGGACCAGCCAGCACTGAAAACCACGAAGGCCCAGGTCAGACGATGTCTGCCCTGGGCCTTCCATGGAGCCGCCTGCGGGATTCGAACCCGCGACCTACGCATTACGAGCTCGAGAGTGATCATGATGGCTGCTGCCGGCATCGATCACTTGGTGATAAAACCGCAGGTCAGAACATTGCGCCGTGATCCACGATCCCGCCCGAACCAGCACGTGCTGCCCCGTCCGCTCACGCATCGCTCACGCAGAGACGCCCGCGCCGACGCCACTCATGCGTCGTCATCATGGTCGGCGGCGGCGCGGTTCAGGCGGCTTGCGGGTGGGGTCGAGCTCCAGGTTCGAGCGAGAGTCGTTGACCTCGCCTTTGGCAAGCCAGGCGTCGAGCGCAGTACGCCGGTAGTACACGCGGCCGGCCAGCCGGAAGCTCGGCGGCCCCGACCTTCGGTCACGCAGGCCGTACATGGCCTTCGGCGTCCTGCGTACATAGACCGCAGCCTCCGCCAGCGTCAGGACCGGCGACTCCACGTGGGTCCCGTGGGCCCGATTTGCGGCAGTCATGTTCGGTCTCCGTCGTCAGCACCCGCAGCGAGCTGCGCCCTGATCTCGTCGATGCGGCTCTGTGTAGCAGCGGCGGTCTTCTGCTGACGCTTGAGCTTCGCTTCCACGGACGTCAGCTCGGCGGCAAGACGCTCCCGCTCAACCGGACCAGGCGTACCGGGCTCGCGCGCGACGTCGTTGTCGCAGAGCGGCCCGATGCGCTCGCTGGACACCACTCCCCGGTCTGCCTCACACACCGGGCAGCGGGCGATCCCCAGCGAGTAGTAGCTATGGCTGCGGTGCTGTGTCGTCTCCTTAACGTGGTCGCAGGTCAGCGTCAGCTTCCAGACATCCAGCTCCTTCTTCCGGTCCTCCGGCCGCGAGGAGAAGAGGATCTTCGCGATCTTTTCGGCCTGCTTCGGGCCCATCGGCGGCGTAGGGCAGCAGCCGAAGCAGTGCAATACCGCAGAGCCAGAAATACCCCAGCGTCCCTCGTGGCACTCGCCGTGCCGCTCCTGAAACTGCTTCTCAGCGAGGTCACGCTCCTGACGCTCCTGATCTGTCATTGGCGACGGGGCCGGCCGATCGCCCGCTCGACCAAGAAGGGGTTGCCCACAGCCGCGACATGGCACGCCGGCCTTGTACTCCTCCCAGCTGAGGTACTTGCCCTCGCGTCGCCATCGTTGGCGCCGTTCCTCGTCCCGCTGGTGCCGTTCCTCACGGGCCAAGGCCTCGCGACGGGCCCGCGCTGCGGCCCGTTGCTGCCGTTGCTCCTCCGTCAGTTTCGCCATGACGCCTGCCGCATTTACGCCTCCTTGTTCAGGCCATTCGCAGCATCTTGGGCAGGCCTCCACCGTAATTGGCAGGGATGCACCAAACGGCCAGGAAACGACGGACCCTACCGAGGATTTGACCGAACTTGGCGGGACAGCAATGGAAAATGAGAGCTCCGAGATCGTTCTCCCCTCCACGGCGGGCCGCACCGACGATGTGCCAGATCTCCGCCGATTAGCTACCCGGCACACACCTGGTTCAGCGGTTGGCGGGGAGCGCCATGGAACACCTGCCGCACATGCCACTCCCGGTACCGGTCCGCGACCGGCGGGAGACCCAACTTCGGGCCGATAACGGGGCGTCCGGCGAGCACAAGCACATGCTGCCGGCTGGCCTCACTGCGGCCGCCGAAACGCTGGGAACAAGGATGCAGCGGTCCTTTCCCAAACCGAGAACGCCCTTGTCGAAGAGCTTATGGTGCAGTGAGCACAGGCACAGCCCGTTGTCGACCTCGTCCGGTCCATCGTGCGACCACCAGCGCACGTGCGCGGCCTCCAGCCCGACTGTGCTTGCGCCGAGTGTTCCGCCATAGCCACAATACGCGCACTGGAACTCGTAGACGGTGAGTATGAGTTCGCGCATTCGCCGGTTCCGCTGCCTCCGGGTGGCAGCATCGGCATTCAAGATCCCGGTCTCGGCGTGCTCCAGGTCGAGTCCCACGACTTCGCAGAGGTCTGCATGTAAGGACGATCGGACGTGAGCGTCCAGTAGCACCCTGGCATCCGGCCCAGCAGAGACGGTTCCTCGGCGAACAGCCCGGAGCCCGGGGGCGAGCCTGCCAGCGGCTCCGCTTGAACAAAGGACCCGAACCCCGCTTCCGGGGCTTCCCGGGCCTTGGTCGGTTCTGACTTCCCACACACCGTCACGGACCAGGTGGAGGAACGGGTAAGCAGGGGTGTCGGGCGCGACGGTCCGTACTCGGCGAGCAACCGCTTGAGCGCCTCTTCAACCGCGCTGTAGCGCAGTTCGCCGTCGGCGTCCTGCTGGTAGCCGCCCAGGGCGTACAGCCGCAGCAACGGCTTGTGTGGAGCGCGAACGCCGTTGTTCGTCCAGCGCCTCAGCCTCGCGACCCGATCGAGCCAATCCATAGCCGCCCAGTAGTTCGCGATACGGCCGGGGGATCGCCGTTGGCCGATGAACCGAGGTAGGGGTGGGCGCCGGCGACGTAATCGTCGATCTGCTGGCGCGTGCTTGGGAGGATGTCGTACTGACCGAGGTCGGCGGGCTGGACGAACCGGACGCCATCGACCTCGTCGTTGATCGTCGGCTGGCCACCCATTGGCGGCCGATATAGGTGCTCTCGTGCTGCTGCTGGCTCTCACCGTCGGTGTAAGCGACGATGTGGTTCGGGTTCGTGTAGACGCCGAGGAAGCCGGTGATCTCGGCGAGGATGCCAGTCTTCCTCCAGACACTCGCGCACGGCGCACTGGGCGGCGATCTCGTCGATGTCCTGGGCGCTGCCGGGCAGCGCCCACTGGCCAGCGTTACGGCGGCGCTAGAGCAGGATCGCGCCCTGATCATCGACGACGAGCAGGTTGCTAGCCGGGATGAGCGTGCGCGCCTGTACGAGTTGACCGCGAAGGCCGCGGGGCTGCTCGCTTACATGTCCGTCAACGCCGGACGGCTGTCACTCGCCTGTGCCTACAGCCAGGAAGCCCTCACGCTCGCCGCCGCCATCGCCTACAGCGACCTGATCTCCTGGGCCTGCGGCACCCAGTCCCCGGACGCCCGCGACGGTGACCTCCCCGGCGTCGGCGCCGACCCCACCCGCGGCTTCGCTCCCCGCTCCCCCAATCCCTCTGGTGCAGCGACGTCCCCGAGCCAGATGACATCTACCAGAAGGGACCCATCACCAACCGCGCCCTGCGAAGCAAGCGGCGAGCCCGTATCTTCACCCTTTGCCATAGGGGGTTGCGCACACCTCCCCCGGCTTCAGCCATGATGCTCACATGGCTACCATCCAGTCCGCAGCGGAGATCAACCACCTCCTGGCGCACCTCAAGGGGCGGACAATCGCAACGCTGCAGGTACTCGGCATCAACTCGCTGAAGTCCGTTTCACCGCCGCCAGAAGCACTCTCGGGTGAAGTTGTAACGGCGGTCGAGATCGTCGAGCGAACCATCAGCATCAACACTGCCAGCCACCTCATCACGTTCGATCTTCAGCGGACCGGTCGTGTTGTCCTGCACGAGGCCACGGAACCATTTCGGCTGGTGGCGGGGACCGCCCGCCCCACCGTCCGCCTCCTCATGGACGACGGATCGGGCCTGGATCTCACCGAGCCCGCGAAGACGAAACGGATCACGGCCACGATCTCAGCCCAGCCTGAATGACCTGCGCTGCATCGAAACGATCAACTTCCCAGGCGGCATCGATGCAGCTACTCTCGACGCAGGACTCGAGCACGTCATCGGGAGAGCCATGGCCCAGCAGAACCACCGCAAGGACGACCTCCTGGTCTCCTACAACTTCATCCGTGCAGTCCGAGAGTCGGGCTACGTCAGCCTCTCGACGGCCCTCGCCGAACTGGTCGACAACTCCCTGCAGGCAGCCGCAACGGTAATCTCGGTCACACTCACGCGTCCCGTGGCCGGCGGATTCCCGGAGATCCGGGTCGAGGACAACGGGGTGGGTATGTCGCGCCCAGAACTCGAGGCGTGCCTACGGTTCGGCGGTTCATCGCGCTTCGACGAGCGGAAGTCGTTCGGCCGGTTCGGAATGGGCCTGCCTGCTGCGTCCCTTAGCCAGGCTCGGCGAGTCGAGGTGATCTCCTGGCAAGGCAACAAGGCTGCCCACCAGGTCTGCTTGGATGTTGATACAATCGTCGCAGGCGATCCTGTCGACCTTCGTGCTCGCCGACGGAGCGGCGATACCACGGGGTCGGGCTGCGTTGTGGTCTGGCAGAACTGTGACCGCATCGAGTACCAGCGCCTCGCTTGGCTCGAACGTGCTTTGCGCCGCGACCTGGGCCGCATGTACCGAAGGTTCCTCAGTAACGGCGATGTCACCCTGAGTATCAACGGGAAGCAGGTTGACCCGGTCGACCCCCTGCTCCTCACAGCCAATATCGAGGGTCACAGCGCCCGCCTGGCCTTCGAGCCGCTCCGCTACGAACTCGCATCATCTTCAGGTGAGACAGCCTTCGTCACAGTTCGGTTCGCCATGCTTCCTGTTCATCACTGGCACCACCTCGACAACGCGGCCAAGCGACGTGTCGGCATCGTAGGCGGCGCTGGCGTCTCGATCCTCCGCGCTGGCCGTGAGATCGCAAGCGGCTGGCACCTCATGGGTGGGAAGCGAAAGGAGAACTACGACGACTGGTGGCGCTGCGAGATCGAGTTCGACCCTGTGCTCGATGAGCACTTCGGCATCACCATCAACAAGCAGGGCGTACGACCCTCCCAGGTGCTCCAAGAAGCACTCGGGCCGGAGTTGGAGTCGATTGCCCGACTGTTGAACTCTCGCGCACGCCAGGCCTTCGAGGAGGTCAAGTTTCGAGCGGCGACGGAGACGTCATGCCGGATTGCCGAGGCCGCTGATCTCGACCTGCCCGTGATCCGGAGGACCGGGAGGGGTTCAGGCGCTTTGTCCTACCGGATCGGATCACAGCAACTCCCAGTCGGAACCATGTTCACCTCGGCCCTGAAGCGGCGCACGCTCGACGTAACGCTGAACGTTGATCACCCTGCTTTTGCCGCGCTCTACCATCCGCTACAAACACTAAGCGACGAGGCGGCAGGAGAACTGCGCGTCGCCCTCGAACTCTTCCTCTTGTCCCTTGCTCGCACCACAACACTCCTGGGCCGCGATGGCCAGAACTGCGATACGCTCCTGCAACTTTGGAGCAGGACCTACGGACGGATGCTCCAGAAGTCATGAAAGAAAAGGCCGCGCTCCTTCGCCTCAGCCTGCCGACCGACGCCTCTCGCCAGGAACGCCAAGGCTTCGCCCGCCTCTGCGCCCTTCTGGAGACTGCGGCGGCCGACGGCAAGGACGTGAGTGACCACGAGCACTGGATCCGGGCCGCCAAGATCACCAAACTCTATGAGCAGCCTATGCTCGCGGCGGCCGCTCACTGCGTCATCGACCTCGTGGACCAGGGTTGGACTGTCAAGTGGGAAAGGTCCGCAGCGGTCTTCGCGCCCCCGTCCGCACATGGTGACCGCGAGACAGAGAAGGCCCGGATCCGACGCCAGGAACTTCTCCGTCGAGATGAACAACTCTGCAGGAGCAGCGTTCGACGATTCGTCGAGGGGATGGAGCGCACGCATGAGCACGGCGGCCGACTGGTCTCCGTTTTCAACCTGATGCGAGATGGCCGTGAATTGGCAGACGCGCTTCAGAGCGCGACCATGGCCGCGGACGCCATCAAACCCTATGTCCAGATCGTCGATTCCTCGACGTGTGAAAGGACCGGATTCAAGCTCCACGACATCTGGCGCTACTTCCGCCATACCTGGTCCAACGCCTACGCCACCGTCCCCGGCCGCTCGATGCCAATCTTGATCCGGGATGCCGCCACCGAGTTTCACACCGTGATTGGACTGGCGGCGATCTCCAGTCCGGTCGTCCAGATCGCCCAACGCGATCACTGGATGGGCTGGGAAACCGATCAGTTCCTTGAACATCTGCGCGCTGAGCCGACCGACGATGGCGCTTCATGGCTAGCCCAGCGGATCGAGGCCCAGCGGAGCGAGATCTACGTCGATGACCTCCTGCGTGACGACATCCTCCAACCCACTGACCTGGCAATGCCCACCCCGGAGGCAATCGCTGCGCTGCGAAAAGATGCCGATCGACACCACAAGAGGCATCACCAGGCCAGCACGATCCGTGAGGTCCGCAACATCGGGCGCGACGCGTGGGTGGAGCGTGCCAAGACCGACCTGTTTCGCAGCAAGCGCTCGGCAGCACTCGCTGATGCGCTGGAAATCGGAACCTTGCTCGGGGCCTACCTGTCTCCGCCCACAGCCGAGGGGCTCGCCAAGGCCTTCTCGGATCGCAAGGCCCGTACGCAGATGCGTCGTGTGGTCCGTCGCGCGCGAGGAGAGCGAGTCGGCACTGTCATCGCCGACCTCACGGTCTGTGGCGCCGTGGCACCCTACAATGCCCTGGCCGCGGGCAAACTCGTGGGCGCTTTGGCTGTCTCCCCTCCCGTGCTCGCGGCCTACCGTGAGAAGTACGCGCGACCGAGTGAGATCGCATCCGCGATGGCCGGCCGTCCGATCATGCGGGAGGCCCGCCTCTCCTTTGTGGGAACCACCTCCCTCTACGGCACCGGGTCAAGCCAGTACAACCGGCTGTTCTGGCCCTCCGAAGTTATGGGGGGAAGCCGCACCACTCGGATGGGCTTCCACGAACTCGGACGTTCCCGCTCGTTCGGAACCTCCCACTTCTCCGAGGAGACCGTTAACGCCCTAACCCGGCTGCCGGCGCTGCGCGGCTCGCTCGTCCGCGTGAACAGCCTCTTCGGCGAGGGCGTCAGTCCTCGCCTGCGCAAGGTGCGGCTGGGGCTCGCGGCACTCGGATGGCCGGCCAACGAACTCCTCCGGCACGGCCGGGAACGCATCCTCTATGGCGTTCCGCTGGTCGAGAACCTCCGTGACTACTCACTAGGTGTCGACCGAGAACCGCAGTACCTGCTGGATCCAGAACTGCCAGAGGCTGACGCCAAGGTCGCCGATTGGTGGCTCGAGCGCTGGTGCCGGCCGCGGGCAAGGCGCAACGAAGTCCTGGAGTCCATGCGTGCGCACCGGCTGGTCCGTCCGGTTGAGCACGGTGCCCGCGTGCCGCTGCCTTCCAGAGAGGTAGAACTGCCTGTCGGCGAGGGGATGCTCCCGCTCGCCTAGCACGCACCCACACGGCCAGTACAGATAGGCCCACGTCGCTGGCTGCCGCACCCAGAGATCTAAAGGTGCGGCAACCAGCGGCAATGGCGCACTGGCGCGGTGAATGCATCTATCGGGAACCGTAGGGGTAAAGCACAGCCAGCCCTAGGCTCCTCCGAGGTCCGGAGCCGAAGAGCCTGAAATGTGACGCAGGAAACTCGAATCGACCGCGATGTCGCCCCTCAGGCGCCATGCACGGCGCTCGTAAATCAGGTCCCCGGTCACCACGAAGGGGATTTTGCGCTCGTACGACATAATGGCCCAGCCATGATTCTCTCCCGTCAGAGGAACCTGAACCCGCAGGGACTTTCCGTCCACCTCCGCCACAACGGTAACGACCGCAGCCTCGTCGCCACTGGGCATGGAGTCGTCTCGCGAGAGTGATTTAACGAGTCCAACGAGTGTTTCTCGCCGGGCGGGCTCATCCCTCTGAATGAGCCTCTCCCGGATATGAGGAAATTCGCCAATCAAGTCCCGGTCGAACACAATAGTGGCCAGCCCGACATCCGGCTTTCGTTCTGCCGCAGCCCACTCAAATGACAAATCCAGCGAATTGAGATGTTCCGGCGCCGACAAGTCTTCGAGCGACTCAACCAGGTCCACGCTAAGCCCCGAACCGCCCGCAGAGGCAAGGGATTGATGTCTCCCAACTTGCGCCAACAGTCTCGTGGTTTCCAGACCTCTCGCCAGAGTCTCCATTACTCGTCGGGGGAACGTGATCGTCGATTCCTCGGCGTCACCCAGGCGCGTCACAACGGTGAACACAAAACTGCCCTGCTTAGTGTGGCCGAGCCGTACAGCCCGATCTAGGAATTCCCCTACCGCCGCCGGCCGGCGCCCCTTGTGCGGGTGATTGGGGTCCGCTGTTGTCGTAGCCGACGCCTTCATCATCTTGTGGATCCCCTGCAGTGTCCTTTCGGCCTGCCTGAAGGGGATCGTACCGTCGGTCATGCGCTGGTCGAGGCGAACGAAGAACAGATCTGCGCGCGTTGCCAGGACATGCTCGAGAAGTTGACCTGCGTCCCAGTCATGGATGTGCGCCAGCGATTCCAGCGCATCGATGAACCGTGGTATGAAGTCGACGTAGTCCGTGGCCAAGGGGATCATGACCCGCGGTGCCGTCAGAAGTGGACCATCCGATCGGTAGCGCCAGACTTCACGGACTTTAGCCTGACGCTGTTCCAATTCCCAGTCTTGGGAAGCGAGAAACTGAGACACTGCCCCCGGATTCAGCGCGGACGCGACCTCGCGATACGTGTCAAATTCCGTCCGGCTCACCTCTGCCTCTCCTCTGCATCGCCAATGGACTTCATAATGCCCCGAAGCTGATCCACAGTGAGCAGGTTCCGACGCGGCAGATGGACCGTGTGGTAGTCCTTGATCGGTCCGTCGTATCTCAGGTTTTCGGCCGACTCCCAGAACATGCGGCTACGCGTGAACAGTCCCCATTCGTCTACGCTAAGCCACGGCTCTGGTTCACGGGGTATCAGGAGCACGCCAAGGTATGCCGGAATAAATCGCTTGCCGCGCGTTAGCTTCCGGAATGGCTTCGCCTTCATCCGCCAAGTCATGCTGTCGTCTTTGAGAAGACTTTCTTGATAGGTACACTTCAACTGAAGCTCGAATTGAGGACCGTAGTATCCATGGTACTCACGCGAAGAGGCGATCGTAATGTCGACGCCTTCGTAATCAGTCTCGTGAGGCTTGATGGAGCATCCAGCCGCATAGGCGATCATTCGCGTGAACGAAACGCTGAAGTGTTCCTGTAGTGCGGTTATGGGAACCTGGCCTTCCGCAAGGTCGTCTTCACCCATCTGGTCTTCGCTGGCGTCTGTTGACATATACCCCCTCCTGGCTTCTCCTGACGGCAGTCCGACACTGTCGCTCTGATTGCCACTTCGACGCGTACCGTGCCGTAGCCACAGAAGGCCCGCCGCCGCCGGATTGCGGTGGGGCGGCGGGCCGCTGTCCGCTCTCGCCTAGGTCAATGTCTGAAGCACCTGATTGCTGGCGAACGGGAGGTTGCGTGAGATGACCGTGTCGTCGATCAGATAGACCGGCACACTGCCCGCCTCCTTCGCGCGACGCAGTTCGTCGGTGGGTGCCACATCGGGACTCAGCGGGTCGTGCACGCCGAAGATCCACTGCTGGTTGCCACGCTGCGCCAGAATGGGCACGGTGATTACTCCGAGGCCCTCGATTTCGATCTTGGCGCCACGCTTAAAATGCGCATCGCTCCCTCGGCTATTGAGGTCCTCGAAGAGAGTGTCGGCCGAGAGTTCGAGCCGTTCCTCGCTCAGGGTAGGTGCCGTCCCGTGGATCAGGTACCGCAGGAGGCTGGCACCGACATGACGGTCGAGGAGGCTGTGCTCAAAGCGATTCCGGAAGCTGCGCAGACACCTGTAGCAGGACTGGTCGCAGTTCTCCGGGCAGTCCTCAAGAAGGTTCAGCGTCTCCTCGAGGATCTCCACACCGTAGTCGTTGACCCTTCGAGCGAAGCCGGCTCCGCCCGCAAGCGTGTCGTAGAGGTAGATCTCGGCTTCCAGGCCTTCGTTACCTAGGGCAGTCAGCGCCGGCCGGTACTCCGCCTGCAACTCCGTGGCTTCAATGCCGAGCTTCAGGGTCGCCGCGATCGTGAGCGCCTCAGCAACTGAGCGCAGTGCGATGTGCGTCGAGAGATTCGCTGGCCTCAGCGTGATTGGCGAGTCGACCCTCAAGCGAACCAAGAGCACGTCGGAAATGAAGTCGGTGCCCAACACCATCCCCCGGGTTGAGCCGGTGCCGGGGCATTCTGGTGCCTTCAGGTCGGGGAAGGGCTTCTTGTGGGTAGCGAGCAGCCTTCCCGTGGCCATAGCGGTCGGTTCGATTAGGCCGCAGCGGGTGCAGTACGTGTATCCCTCGTTGCGGGGGCCGGTGTTGGTGACCAGCAGAGTCTCTCTGCGGTACGTCTGTGCCACGCGTTCAGTGACTCGCTTCCAGGCGGTCTCCTCCGTCGGCCCAGGTGCCATGAGCTTGGCGCGCGTCGCGTAGCTGCGCGCCGGGGCGTCGTCCGGGCTCGTTCCCGGATCCTGGTCTGCCGGGTGCGCGAACCCGGGCGGTCGCATCCAGGTCTTGGCCTTGCCGAACTTACCCTCGGCCCCGCAGGCCGGACAGTTGCGCTCCTTTCCGCGCTCTGCCTCATCGAATGGGAAGTGCTTGGCGTAGTGGCAGTCCTGGCATTCGAAGTAGAGCAGCCGTTCCTGCCATGCCTGATAGCGCTCCTTCTGGACCGGTGAGTAGATGGCCCCAGAGGTCCATTCCTTGTTGTCGATCCACACCACCTTGCCCGGCGCATACTGGCTGAGCGCCACCGTGAGACCCTGACTGGCAGCATATTGGAACTGGGTGTTGAACCGCGTGGACGAGTTGACATCGAAGACGTGGAAGGCGACCACATCGGTCGGAAACGCATAGCGCGGCAGGACGCCCTTGTACAGGAGACGGTCGAGCAGGTTCTTCTGGCTCCGTCGGGCGTTCGGCTCCTCCGCGTCGAGCTCTACCGGGGGTTCAACCTCCTCCTCAGAGTTCAGCAGCGGGTCTTCGACCGTATTCACCTCTACGGGCGACCCGTCAAGGTCAAGCTCGAGAGCTCTGTCGATCTCGAAAAGCGTTCGCGTCACGATGGCTTGTAGGATTTCTGTACGGGCGTCTGCGCTCAGTTCGTCGGGAAGCCAGGCCGCGACCTCTTCGCGAAGCACGTTCTCCTTACTCCTCAGCCACTCTTCCAGGTCCGTTCGGTTGAGCGGGGATGTCGTCCCTGTGAATGAGGTGACCCGTCCCAGAACTTCGAAGAGCTGAGGCTGGTCCTCGGGCTGGATTGCTGGCAGTCGATCCTGGTGGTACCGCTGCAGCAGATAGGCGATGACATGGCGCCGCACGATTTCTTCGTTGTCCATGGTCAACACCGGATCATCGACCTTGCCGCGGATCATCAGGTCTGGCTGGCGGAAGTAGTGGTCGTCGTGCGTGTCAGCGCTGCCGAAGGCAAGCACTGTGGCGACCGCATTGCCACGGCGGCCGGCCCGGCCCGCTCGTTGTTGGTAGTTGGCACGAGACGGCGGCATGTTGCGCAGGGCCACACCGGTCAGGTTGCCGATGTCGATGCCGACCTCCATGGTGGTCGTGCAGGAAAGCACGTCAATGGCGGCGCGCGACTGCTCTTCCTGCGAGGATCGGCCGAGATCAACGTCCTGGAAGAGCAACTCGTGCTCCTCGGCCTTAGAGAAGACGGCGTCCGACTGCGCGGCGTTGAGCTGGGCCGTGTGCTCGGCGGCGATGATACTCATGGGCAGCTCAGGCGGGCTGTTGAGAGCCCGGACGGCACTGGCTCGGTAGTAGCCCTTCCGGGCCTGGAAGACCGGATCGGTATCGGGGTCCAGGGTGCGGACTCGATCGGCGCCACAACTGCCGCACTTGCAACTGCCAGGAAGTGGCCGCTGCGTGAAGCGACACCGCTCGCAGTAGCCCCACTGCCCACCGAGTTCCAAAGCCAAATTCGAGGCCAGCATGCGGTAGTTACCGCTACCTACCGATTCACAGAAGGCTGTGAGCAGTGTGGGCAGCCACTCCTCCCTGAACTTCTTCCTTGCGGCGTTCGATCCGAGCAAGCGGTCGACGGACTTGAACCTTCCCGCGTGTGGCTGGACGCCACCCCTCTGCTTCCACCAGTCCCCGTCAGTCATCGACGGAAACCAGATGCCAGGGCCACTCCAAGCAGCCAGCCACAACCGGACAAAAGCCAGCTTGGCTTCGGCACCCTCTGCGATGCCGCCGATGTCCGGCAAATTCGCGAGCAACTCGTCCGTGAGGTTCGCCCGCTCACGGATCGAGGCCAACCCAAGCGATGACAGCCCGTAGTACTTGTCCGTGAGCGTTGCATACATAGCGCGCAACAGCGACTGCGGCGGCTGGGCGGTGGTGAAGAGCGCACCCATCTCAGCGAGGTTGCCTGTGAGCGCGCCCTTGTCGATTGCCCGTGCGACCGTGCCCATCACCTGGAGCGACTCTGTCGGGCGCAGTTCTGGACGCAGCCGCACTGACAGCACATGTGATCCGGCCATAACCGCCACATACAGCCTGTCCAGAGCGAGAATCGGCCCCAGAACTTGGTGATTAGCGAGTTCCCGCCACCCCCGCAGGATCACCGGCCGCATGACATCGCGCAGCGAGTAGGTCTGCAGGTTGGGCGCAAGTCGCGCGGCAACTTGCCGGGAGTCGGAGAACGCGAGCACCTTGCGCCCGCGCAACGGGGCGAAGTCGCTGTACGGTTGCGCGCCAGGCGGTTGGACCTCGACTTGACGAGTCACCAATGCCTGGAAGGGCTGATCACCCTTCGTCTGGTGATCCTGTACCGATGA
This sequence comes from Kitasatospora sp. NPDC059722, assembly GCF_042733235.1. NCBI lineage: Bacteria > Bacillati > Actinomycetota > Actinomycetes > Kitasatosporales > Streptomycetaceae > Kitasatospora > Kitasatospora sp. NPDC059722. The sequence goes on along the minus strand of NZ_JBHWGD010000029.1, from coordinate 40,084 downwards.
TCGACCGAAGCCAGCGAGTCGCCCGCACACGCCGCAGGGCTTGAACTCGCCGTTCGCCTCGCCCTCTTCGCCATCATCGTCATTTCCGACGGACTCTCCCCCGCGGAGCCGAGGGATGAAGACGCTGCGCGTGCGTGGCCCGAGCTCCCCTGGTGGATTGAGTCGCCCGGTGATGAGATCAAGGTCCGCAGGCTCCACGTTAGCCGCGTCATGCGACGGGGCCTCCAGCAGTAGATCGAGCGCTTGGAGTTCGGGGATGGAGCCAGTGGAGGAATAGAAATCCGCGCCTGGCTCGTGCCAGAGATGGGATGGTTCAAGTACATCGTCCGTATAGGCTCGCGCATAAGCGGAGCCGCAGTGCCGGCAGGTGTACAACTCGAAGACACGGGCTCCGCATCCGCATGTGGCCTGCGGCTGGGCGTAGAGCTTGCCGACCGGGCCAGGTTCCGAGTTCGCCTCCCGGTCGGCCTCTGAACATTCGGGGTCGAGACAGGCCCACAATCCTGCCAGCCCTCGGAAGAACGCGTGCACTCGGCACGGCAGCAGCCCGGCGTCATCCGTTGACCGGCGGGCGGCGCTTCCGAGCGCTACCAGCGTTGAGGCCGCTCTATCGGCAAGCTCCTTCTCCGCAGCGGGAAAGATGCTGACACCCAGTTCATCGAGCGGATGAGCCCTTTGCATCGTCTGGTTGACGAGCAGATTCATCGGGGCGAAGTCGACAAGGGCCTCGTGGAGCAGTTGACCCGCACTGACTCCGGGCGCCTTCTCAGTGACCTCCCGGTAGTCCAGCAACCCGCGGACCGCGTCAATGCGGCCAGCGTCTGACTCCGCCTCGTAGAACGTGTGCATCGGTACGGCAGCGAGGACCTCTGCGTCCTGGATGGTCCCGGTGGTGGCGGGTTCCCGCAGGGCGAGTCGTCCTTCCACCGTCTTGAAGTCGTCCGGAGACTTGCCGCTCAACTGCGCGGCAAACAGGCGCGCGTACTCCGCGCTGGCAAAGCTCGCGCTTGTGCAGATCACCTGCAGCCGATCGGGCGTGATCCCAAGCCTTGCGCGGAGTCGCCGGAGCAGGAGCGCTACCTCGGCGCCAGCCGCTCCGCGGTAGAGGTGGGCCTCGTCTACAACCAGGAGGAACCTCTCGTCCGGGTTGTTCTCCAACCATGCCCGGGTCGCATCGAAGACCGGCCGCTCGAGCGGACGCATGAGCATGTACTCAAGCATCGAGTAGTTCGTGATGAGCACGTCTGGTGGCGTGTCCAGCACTTCATGGCGCGTCAGGAGCTCGGGGTCCTCCGGCCGGAGGACCGCACGAATGAACTCGCCCTCCCTGTTCTTCCAGCGGGAGCCGCGTTCTCCGTACCAGGCTTTCAGGTCCGGTTTGGCCGGCCACTTTCCACGCGACTGCAACTTCTCAATGAGAGCGGTGGCTTCACTATGTCCTTGTGCCGAGGAGTTGGATGCCCGGTCAATGAGGTCGATGTAGAAGTCCTCAATCGACCGCAGCCGCTCTTGATCCTTCTCGACCCGCCGAACACCGGGGTACAGCGTGCGGCTCGTGTAGCGGGCGAAGCGTGCTGGACGTCCGGCCCATGCGGTGAACTGCGCGGTGACTCGCGGGTCGCCGAGCAGCAGCCGGAGACGTCCCAGTTGGTCGTTCACCAGCGCGTTCATCGGATAGAGAATCAGGGCCCGTACGGAGGGTGCTGCGAATGACTCAGGCTTGTGTGCAGCCTCCGTTGCGAGCTTCGCCAGCATCGGTTCGAGGAACGTCTCCGTCTTTCCGGAACCTGTGCCGGTCGTCACAGCCAGGCTGAGGCCATCTCGAGTCGTCCACTCCAGGGCCTCCGCCTGGTGGGTGTACGGCGGGTCGTAGAGGAGTGGCTGGTGAGCACCGACACGTGCGCTCAGGGCACCAAGGAGCGTCTTGGCTGCTGCATCGAGGTCGAGATCACCGAAGCATCGGCCAGTCTGGTAGCGGGGAGTGCTCTCGATGAACGGCGCGCGGAAGAGCACGCCCTCCCGCTTCAGCAACTCGCGACGCTGCTCGATCACGGTGGGGTGTCCCACGTGGTACGTGGCCTCGATGTAGTCCCGAAGAGCCGCCTGAATGCTGGCGACCGTCTCTGCGATCGTGGGCGCTTCCGTGGTCACGCCACTCCTCCCTCATCGTTGACGTGCATCCACAGCATGTCAGTGAAGAACTCCGTTAGTTCGCCGATCGCCCAGAGCGGCACGCGATAAGTGATCAGCGCATCCCTGGCCCGCGGGACAGGAACGGCCACGAGTTCCAGGTAACGCTGCGCCCACCCAGGCACGGGGCCGAAAAGATCAAGAGTGTGACTCCCTGGAGCTCCGCCGGCAGGCCGAATGCGCACAAGTTGCGGCTCTCCCCGTGCGGCGTCGATCGCTGCCTGAAGCCGCCACGCCTCGTCGCACGCTGAGCCAGCAGGATCGTCAGTCGGCAGATCGATGAGGGCTAGGGGCCGACCACTATCCACGCGAACGAAAGACCACAAGTCAGCGCCATATGCCTGCGGTCGACGAGCAACGTAGTCTCCGGAGTCACCGTCGGTGGGAAGCCGCCAGCGGGCCCGATAGTGGAGGACCGACGACTCAGGATCGAGGAGCTTCAGATCGCTCACAAGACCTGACTGTGCTGCCCTGTCCAGGCGTTGACGCATCCCGCCGACGATACTGGTGGCGCTAGCCACGCTCGGTTGCCTGCGCCAGTCGTGAATGCTGATCTCATGGAGTCCGGCAGCATGCAACCGGGCCGGCCCCGTCGTGGCATCCAGTTCGATGGACCGCACATGGCCCTCGTGGCGCACGTCCGCGCCGACGGACTCGTCCAGGAGCAGGAGGCCGTCGGGACGCACACCCAGCAAGAGGTAGCGCCCGGGTGCCTGCGTCACATACGAGGGCGGCGCAAGATAGAGCTTCCTACTTCCACGATCCTTCCGGTTCGGGAGTTCGACCAGGTCGCCGATTGCCACCAGCAGATCCAACTGGGTGGCTAGCTGGCCACGACTGGCTGAGGACGAGACGTCGAGCGGACCGAGCACCTCCATCACCGCGTCGACGAGTTCACGCGGTGTCGCCGGGCACAGGAACGAAGCTGCCCGGCGCAGTGACGAGCAGATCGCTTCGGGTGCGCTCAAATCGATCGCCGTATCATCCAAGCCGAGCGTGTGGACGGTACGTCTGGCGACTTCATGGCGGCTGAGCGCGCTAACACTCATCGGCGGACCCCCGAAGCCGGCTGGTCCGGTGCGTCCCGGAGGGCTTCAGTCCCCAACACCGCGAACCTTCCCGCCCTGATGAGTGCAGGGGAGATCAGCACACACCTCAGGAGCCGGTTCCTTTCGGGCTCTGCCCAACTCGCGACCGACCCCGGCTTGCTCGCGAGCGCCAGAAGGAAGTCTGCTGCAGCATGAGGATCACCCATGCCGCTGGACTTCACGATGACTTCAATGGCGTCAGCCAATCCGTCACTCAGCGCAGCCGGTGAATCCACCCACTGCCAAAGATGACGAGCGATCTGCTTGGCTGTGGCACGTTGTTTGAAGCCCTCGCCTACGAGCTTCTCCATTTCATCGAGCAACTCGATCTGCCGGTGCGCACCTGCTGTCTTGCGCTTGCGCTCGAGGTTTGCCCATCGGTGCCCGGCGATGACGGACACAAGCGCCGTAGTGACCGCCTCGAGGACTTGCTCCTGCTGGTGACGAGCGAACAGGTCAGCCGGGAGATCGGCATCGAGCCACCGGCGGTGACCTTCGATGAGCCGCTGGACCTCATGGAGCGCGTCACCCGAAGATCGCGGCACGGCTGGGTGGGTGTGGCGCAGTAGGTTTGGCTCGGGTGGCAGGATGATCGCTGCTGCCAGTTTGCCGGAGGTCGCTTGGAGGAGTCCGCCTGTAGCTGGCACAGTGATGGGCCCACGAGGATCCCACTCCTTGCCGACCAGCGGGTCCTCCACCGAGAACATATGCACCTGAGTGTCGTCGCTCCCTGTCCGGTCTACCAGCCGAGCATCGTGTTGCCCGCTGTGCCGCTTGACGAGCACCCAGCGGAGCGGGTCGAAGCCGCGTTCGCATACCAGGGATGCGAATCCAACTCCATTCCGAAATACCGACACCTCACATGACTCGGCCTCTTCGAACGCGCTGAGCATCTTCTTCTTGCGCGAGACCTGCTCCGTCAGCCTCTCCCACGCTCCATCACTGAAGGGCACCGAGATGCCGTAGAGCTGCGTTTCCAGATCCGCACCATCACCGCCGCGAAGCGTGATCGATAGTTCGGCCCTTGTCTCCAGCGGACCGTCAATCGAGAGACTCGCCCTGCCATCCCATAGTTCAGTCATCTTTGGGCGCGCCGGTGTGGTGAACAGCCGGATCGCAGTACCTTCCGTCGCGGCTTCACGGCTGCTGTGCGGGTCACGGATCGTAATCGCCAGGGAGCCGCTGAAGCGGGGCCGATCCGTCTCTGGAGTGAGCAGCGCAACGTTCACATCGTGCGTACCCACTGTGAGGTTCTCCAGAGCAAAGAACAGCTCCGGTTCGCCTTCCGGGAACTCCAGCACGAAGGGGAGGCCGCGGTCTACGGTCACGGCACACTTGTCCGCGGCGTGCGCAGACTTGACGGCCAGCATGGCCGGCTCCCCGGCAAGCCACTCGATGGCACCGTCTCCGTCCCAGGATCCTGGCACCAGTCCGACTGGTCGAATCGCGACGTCGGACGTCACTGTTAGCCCGACAGCTTTAAGTTGCTCGACTTCCGCCGCGCCGATGATCTCCGGGACCGCGCACTCGAAGACATGGACGCCTTCCACCGGGGTCATGGTCGGCACGATCCAGGGCAACGACGGCGGGCTACTGCCGGCTCGTCCAACCAGGTAGTACTCCTTGCCGGGTCGGACGAACTTGCCCTTCACCTCAATGGCTTCCCTGACTGATCGTTTCGCGAACAGCCACCACGGCCCCGGATCGATGGAGCAGTGCTCGGCGATCAGCTCATTGACGGCATCCGATCCACGCTCCAGTGCGATGGCTGGAGCGCCGGGTCGGGGCCAGGTTGACAGCAGCACTTTGTCGGGCCACAGCAGCCGCCCGCGCGCAAGCGGGCGAGGAATGCCTTCGACCCGTGGACGCAGACTCCGAAGCTCCTGATCGATTTGTGGGTTGCTTGCTTGCAGCGGTGTGAGATCGGGCAGTTCGAGATACGGCTGCCAGCCACCATTTTGGTTGCGCAGGAACAGCCTTGGGTTGCTAACAGCCGGGACGCGGCGCCTTCGCTGGACAGACGCGGAACCGGCTCCTGTCGGAAGGAAGCCGCTCGAGCGGATCACATTGGCGGAGTGCCTGGCACGCGACAGCCAACTACGCGAGACCTGTTCATCGCTCAGGCCGGCGACCAGGCGAACGAGTGTCGACCGCACCAGGTATGGAGACTCGTCCTCGTCGCCCGAGAGCAGTGCAACTGCGACCTGGCCCAGGAGGCTCTGATTGTCGCAGAGGATGCGGAAGCGCTCGCTGTATCCGCCCGTGCGCGACGCCAGACATGCACCCAGCGCGTCAGGATCAGCCAGCAACTCAGCAGTCAGCACTCCTCGCGAATCGAAGAGGAGTTGGGCCATCTGTCGTTGAAGGTCCGCAGGCATCACGGCATGTGTGATCGGCCACGCAATGATGGTGAAGTTCGAGGCGAAGCCGCCTGTCGGCTCCGCCCCTCCGTAGGCGTCTGCAAACCGCCTGAACCACTGCCTAATGCGTTTCCGGTTGGCTGGGACGTTCCAATCGGGCCCGCCCTCCCACCCCGGCGCCCGCTGTGCCCAGAGAGGCCAGAACTCGCCCCCGCCATAGTCGTAGCCGATCTCAGCGGCAAACACCACGAAGGGCAACCACCATGCGCGATAGCGCGCGTCGAGTCCGTCAGCGACGGCCCCACGCACTGCGGCCAGGAGCAGTTCGAGTTCCTCACCGACGAGGTCGTGCTCCAACGCGTAGACGGGAGCTGGCGGTTGCAGGGCCTGGCGACGCTTGTGGAGTATCCGAAAGTGGTGATCGAGTTGCAGGTGTAGGTGTTTGAGCACCTCCACCGACCCGCCGCGTGCTATCCCCTCCACGCTCGACACCACCTCCTCCCCTGTCACGTCTAGTGAGGTGTCGTTAGACAAGGATAGTGACGCTCGGAGGATAGATCGCCACTTACCGTAGATCGCGACGTCGCAGTCCGTTGAGTACGTGGCCGCAGGTCGGTCGCTCCGTATTGATCGCCAGCCCCTCCTGGACCAGTGCCTCGCGCAGGTTGGGAGACACCTCCTTCCAGTACAGGTGGGCGACGTGCCCCTGCGGCCGGTCGTCGTGGCCGACGCGCGCCAGCGACTGAGGAACGTAGGCGTTGGTACGGCGTAGTGCTGGCGGGACTGCGAAGCTGCGGCCCCACTCGTCGACCTTGGTAGTACCGCCGGAGAACGCCGACGATCTGCCGCATGGCCTCCCGCCTCCCCAAGCCGATCCCGTTCAGCCGCCTACACCGCTCATCATCCCCGAGGCCGACCACGGTCTGCTTGTCGGGTTGCTACATACCGCCTCGCGGCTCCGCTCCCACCGGGATCAAGTCCGTGTCCACCGGCGTGCACGCTCGCTGCACGAATGTCCACCGGATGTCCACCGGGAGTGATCATGAAGCGATTTCCGCTCACGCGCGCCCGACACCAAAGATCACAGGAAGGCAAAAAGCCCAGGTCAGAGGCTATCTGACCTGGGCTTCATCTGAGCCGCCTGCGGGATTCGAACCCGCGACCTACGCATTACGAGTGCGTTGCTCTGGCCAACTGAGCTAAGGCGGCGTCGCTGCCCTACGCGCTGGCAACGCGGGCCAGTCTACACAGGTTCGCGGGTGATCCGTAACGGGATATCGCGGCGGGGGTCAGGCGGAGGAGACGGCGAGCTTGGCGGCGAAGCCGGCGAAGAGGACGGCGACCCCGCTGGTGAGGGTGGCGGAGAGCCGCTTGCGGCGGCGGAAGGCGGTGGCGAGGGTGGTGCCGGCGAAGATCAGCAGGGTGAGGTAGAGGAAGCTGAAGGTCTGCAGGATCCCGCCGAGCAGGGCGAAGGAGAACGCCGGCTGGCCGTAGGACGGGTCGACGAACTGCGTGAAAAATGACAAGAGGAACAGGATCGCCTTCGGGTTCAGCAGGCTGATCACGAGCGCGCGCCGGAACGGCCGCTCGACGGTCCCGGTCGTCTGCTCGTCCGCCGTCGTGCCGGCGTCGGCGGCGGCGCGGTGTTCGCGCCACAGCTGGCGGGCCGCGCGGAGCATGCCGAAGCCGATCCAGAGCAGGTAGGCCGCGCCGCCGAACTTGACCACCGCGAAGACGGCCGGGTTGGCCTTCAGCAGCGAGGCGGCGCCCAGCGAGGTGAGGCTGATGAGGGTGAAGTCGCCGACGAAGACGCCGGCGGCGGCCCGGTAGCCGGTCCGGACGCCCTTGCGGGCGGCGACGGACAGCACGTACAGGGAGTTGGGGCCGGGCAGCAGGACGATGACGAGGGCGCCGATGACGTACGTCGCCAGGTTGTTGACACCGAGCACGGTGCGCTCCGGGGAGAGGAGGGGGCGGGGAGGCGCTCATCGTAACGTCGTACCGGTGATCGATTGAAGCTGAAACTACCTGGTGGGACGGCCCTTGCTCGTCTACCGGCCGCAGCGCTTGCCCTGCTCCGGCGGTTCACCGGTCAGCAGGTAACGATTGACCGCGCCGTCCACGCACGCGTTGTGCCGCCCGTACGCGGTGTGGCCGTCCCCGTCGTAGGTGAGCAGCCGCCCGGACTCCAGCTGGCCCGCCAGCGCCTGGGCCCACGCGTACGGCGTGGCGGGGTCGCGGGTAGTGCCCACGACGACGATCGGGGCAGCGCCCGCGGCCCGGACGGTGTGCGCCGAGCCGGTGGCCTTCACCGGCCAGTAGGCGCAGGTCAGCGCCATCCACGCCATGTCGCGCCCGAAGTGCGGCGAGGCGTGCTCGAAGTCCGGCACCGCCCGCCGGACGTCCTCCGGGCCGGCGAAGGGCGCGGGCAGGTCGAGACAGTTCACGGCCGTGTTGGCGAACATCAGGTTGGGGTAGGAACCGTCCGGCTCGCGCCCGTAGTACGAGTCCGAGAGCTTCAGCAGGCCGGTGCCGTCCCCGGCCGCGGCGTCGGTGAGCGCGCCGCGCAGCTTGGGCCACAGGAAGTCGGCGTACATCGCTTCGAGGACGCCCGTGGTGGCCTGGGCGTGGCTGAGGCGGCGGCCGCCGTCGGTGGTGGCCAGCGGCTGCGCGCGGACGGCCGCCAGCAGGGCCGCGAGCCGGTCGCCGGCCTCCTGCTCGGTGCGGCCGAGCGGGCAGTCGTCGCGCCGGGCGCAGTCCTTGGCGAAGGCCGCCCAGGCGGTCTCGAAACCGCCGGCCTGGGTCCGGTTGCCGGCCACGGAGTCGAGGGACGGGTCCATCGCGCCGTCCAGGACGAGCCGCCCGACCCGCCCGGGGAAGAGCCCGGCGTACGTGGCACCCAGGAACGTGCCGTAGGACTTGCCGACGTAGCTGAGCCGCTCGTCGCCGAGGAGCGCGCGCAGCACGTCCATGTCGCGGGCGGCCTCGACGGTGCTGACGTGGCCGAGCGCCGCGCCGGCGCGCTCCCGGCAGCCCTCGGCGAACTCCTTGTCGGCGGCCACCAGGGCGTCGACCTCGCGCTGGTCGGCGGGGGTGAAGCCGACGGACGTGAAGGCGTCCATTCGGTCACCGCTCAGACAGGTGACGGGGCTGCTGCGGCCGACGCCGCGCGGGTCTAGCCCGACGAGGTCGTACCGGGCGCGGACCCCGCCGTCGTACGTCCGGGCGGCGGCCTCCACGTACTCGACCGCCGACCCGCCGGGCCCGCCCGGGTTGAGCAGCAACGAGCCGATCCGGCCCCCGGCCTGCGAGGCCGCCGCGCCGGGGATCGCGGGGGCGCGGACGGCCGTCAGGGCGAGGTCGCCGTCAGCGGGCCGACCGTAGTCGACCGGCACCTTGAAGGTGGTGCACTCGAACCCGTCGTCGCACGGCTGCCACGCGAGCCGCTGCGCGTAGTACGCACCGAGCTCGGCGGGCACCTCGGCGGGCAGCGGCTCCAGCGCCGTGACCTCGGCGGGCGGCGAACCCGGCGAAGACGCGGCCTCCGCCCCGCCGCCCGAACCGGGCACGCCCGCACTGCACCCGCCCGCCAGCAGCCCGGCCGCGACGAGCGCTGCGGCCAGTACCCGCCCGGTGGCCTTCATCCGGATCCCTTCGATTCGATTCGGTCCGCTCGACTTCGCCCGGACCGTCCGACCACCGGCGACTGCCCGCCGAAAGCGCAGCTCAGGAGGCCTTCCCCAGCGTGTCGGCCAGGTACTGCGCCGCCTGCCGCACGAGCCGCAGCCGCTCCCGGTCGGGCGTGAAGTCCTGCACGTTGTCCGAGATCCGCACGTCCGCCTTGGCCGCGGGACCGGCCCCGCCGTGCAGCGCGGCCTGGAGCTTGCGCGCCGCGTCCAGCCCGGCGGCGTCCGCCTTCGCGGCGGCGAGCATCAGCTTCGCCGCCGTCCCCGTGGGCGCCTCCGCGCCGGCCTGGGTGAGCGCGGCGGCGTCGTACCGCCCGGAGACGGCCGCCGCGGCGCCGTACAGGTCCGGGCGGGCCAGCCCGGCCGCCGCGGCGCACGGCGCACCGCCCTCGACCCCGAGGGTGCCCCAGGAGGCCGGGCCGGGCGGCAGGGCGCGGAAGGTGGCGGCGATGGTGGTGCGCAGCGCCGCGTCGTCGGCGACGGCCTGCGGGGCGGCGGCGACGAGGTCGCAGGGGTGCGCGGTGCCGTTCGGCGCCTCGGGGGCGACCAGGATGAACGGCCGCGCCTTGCCGGTCTGCAGGGCCGAGCCGATGCCCTCGAAGACGTCCGGGACCTCGGCGTCGGCGGTCTTGCGCGGGGTCGCGGCCTGCATCACGACGACCGGGAAGCGGGCGTTCGGCTCCTTGGCGTACTGCGGCGGCAGCCAGACCCGGACGTTGCGCGGCTTGCCGTCGGGACCGAGCACGGCGGACTGCAGCAGTTCCCCGCCGCCCGGGTGGCCGACGCTGTCGAACCGGCTCGGCACGGCGGCCGGCGACGTCGCCGCCGCGGCCTGGGCCACGGCGGCCTCGGCCGTGGGCGGCACCGCCTGCTGCCGGGGGCCGGCGCCCTGCGCACCGCCCGCGGCGGCCGCGTCCACGGCGGGCTCCGCGCGCTCCGCCGGCTCCTCAGCGGTCCGGGTCATGCCGCCGAACGCGCCGAAGGCGGTGAGCAGCGTCAGCGCCGTGACGCACACCCCGCAGACCATCGCCCCGGCCGCCCGCAGCAGCATCGGCCACCGGTCGCCGGCCAGCTCGTACGCCTGGGCGGCCCGCAGGTCGCGCCAGCGCAGGTGGGCCCCGCGGGCCAGCCAGAGGCCGCCGAGAGCGGCCGCCAACAGGGGGATGACGAGGAGCGAACGGACCACGGAACGCACCACCTAGGGCGGAGGACCGGACGACCGGGGCGGACCCGGCGCCGTACGGGACGCGACGGCCCCGGCACCGGGGCGCAGTCGGCCCCCAGCGTGCGGGACGACCCGGCGGTCACACGCGGGTGTGCCCGGCGCGTACCGACCGTTCACTCGAAGGTGGGACACCGGGGTAGGGCGGGAAGCGGAACGCGCCCGCCCCTGGACCGCCCCGCGCGCCTCAGCCCGCGCGCAGTGCCACCGTCATCGCCTCGACCGCGAGCAGCGGGTCGACGTTGCGGTCCAGCGCCCGCCGGCAGGCGAGCACCGCCTCGATGCGGCGCAGCGTGCCCTCCGCGGGGCCCGCCTGGGCGACCCGGTTCAGCGCCTGCCGCTGGTCCTCGTTGGCCAGCGCGCCGGTGGAGCCGAGCTGCAGCGCGAGCACGTCGCGGTAGAAGCCGAGCAGGTCGAGCAGCGCGACGCCGAGGGTCTCGCGGCGGGTGCGGGTGGCCCGGCTCTTCTGCCGCTTCTCCAGTTCCTTGACCGCACCGGCCATGCCGCGCGGCGCCTTGCCGCCCTCGGCGGCGCCGTAGACGGCCTTCAGGTCGTCGGTCTCCTTGGCGTCCTGCGTCTCGGCGAGCGCCTCGGCGTCGGCCTTGGCCGTGTCCACCAGGCGCTGGGCCGCGGCGAGGCAGCCGCCGATGTCGGAGACCTCCAGGGGGATCCGCAGCACCTCGGTGCGCCGGGTCCTGGCCTGGTCGTCGACGGCCAGGCGGCGCGAGCGCTCGACGTCGCCCTGCCCGGCGAGCGCGGCCAGGCGCGCTGTGTCCGGGTCGACGCCGTCGCGGCGGACCAGCATGTCGGCGACCGCCTCGGCGGCCGGGGTGCGCAGGACGAGCAGGCGGCAGCGCGAGCGGATGGTCGGCAGCACGTCCTGGACGGAGGGCGCGCAGAGCAGCCAGACCGTACGGGGGGAGGGCTCCTCGACGCCCTTGAGCAGCGCGTTCGCGGCGGCCTCGGTGAGCCGGTGCGCGGCGTCCACGAGGATCACCGACCAGCGCCCGCCGGTCGGGTAGCTGGAGGCGCGCAGCACGAGGTCGCGCATGTCGCCGACACCGATCGACAGCCCGTCGGTCCGGACGTACTTCACGTCCGCGTGGCTGCCGGCCAGCACGGTGTGGCAGCCATCGCAGAACCCGCACCCGGGCGTGCCGCCGAGCGCGAGGTCCGGACTGGTGCACTGGAGCGCCGCGGCGAACGACCGCGCGGCCGTGACCTGCCCGGCCCCGGGCGGCCCGGTGAACAGCCAGGCGTGCGTCATCAGGGAGGCGTTGGCCCCCTCCGCCGGCCCGGCGCCACGGCCGGCCGTCACCATCGCCCCGGCCGCCTTGGCGGCGGCGGTCAGCTGCTCGACCACCCGCTCCTGGCCCACCAGGTCGTCCCAGACGGCCACTGCTGCTCCCAAGCTCCGTACGACTGCGCTCCGCCGTCGAGCATACGTGCCTGCCCGGACACCCACTGCGCCGTCCGAGCGACACCCCACCCAGCACCACCGCACCCACCTAACCCCCCTTTCCCCCCGACCCCACCCAAGGCGAGAGGGTCGGGCTGCGGGAGGGGGTGGCGGAGGGGGTGGGCCGCGGAGAGGGGCGTGACGGGTGATTTTCAGACTGCCAACGGTCTTAACCACCCACCCCACAGAGTCGGCAGTCGGAAAATCATCCAGCCCCCGGAGCGGCCACCCCCGGAGCCACCCCCGCGAACCCCACCCACCCGAAAGCCCATGCCCCGCCACCAAGCCCCGCGCAGCGGAACCCGCAGCGCAGGATCAGCTCCGGCGCCCCCAGCGGCGCCCCTTGCCCTTGCCCTGGTCGTCACCATCGCCCTCGGAACCGGTGCCAGCGCCCGCGCCCGCTCCCGCTCCCGCGCCACCACGCGGAACCTGCGGGTCCTGGCCGGGTCCGCCGCCCCGCTCCCAGTGGGACCACTCATCGCGCGAGCCGAGCAGCGTGTCGGTGAGGCTCGGGAGGTCGTCCATCGGTGTCTCCTCGGCCCAGTCCGGCCGCCGGCGCGGCTCTGCGGCGTCGGTCGGGGCCTGCCCCTCGCCGACCACCGGAAGCTCGCGGGTGGTGTCCGCGGGCTCCTCGCGCCACAGGCCCGGGGGAACCCGGTCCTCGGCCCGGCCGGGCGCGACCTTGGGCAGCACTGCGGTCCGGTCGGTCTCGTCGGCCGGCACCTTCGGCAGCACGGCGGTCTCGTCCGCCGCGGCGGGGCCGCCCGACACCCGGGGCAGCACAGCGGTCTGGTCCGCCGAAACGGGCGGAACAAGCGGAGCGGGCGGAGCAGCCGGAACCGCCGGAAGCTTCGCAGTCTGCTCCGCAGCCGACTGCCGATCCCGCAAGGACAGCTCACGGGTGGTCTCGTCGACCTCCTCGGCCGAACCCCGAGCACCCGAACCCTGAGCACCCAAGCCCTTAGGCGCCCGTAGCTGAGTGGTAGCCGCGTCCTCCGCACGCCCCACCGCCGTCTCGGCCGCTGCGGAAGCCGCAGCAGCGGCCTCCGCAGCCGCAGCGAGCGCGGCCGCCTGGGCCAGACGGGCCTCCTCGGCGCGCTGCAGCGCCTCCTCCGCACGGCGGCGCTGCTCCTCGCGCTGGAGCTCCCGCTGCCGCTGGAGTTCCGCCTGCGCGGCCGCCTCGGCGGCGAGCCGCTTGCGCTCGGCGGCCTCGGCGGCGAGCCGGGCCTCCTCCTCGGCCTTGCGGCGCGCCTCTTCCTCGGCCCGTCGGCGGGCTTCCTCCTCGGCGCGGCGCCGCGCCTCCTCCTCGGCCTTGCGGCGGGCCTCGGCGGCGACCCGCTCGGCCTCCTCCTTGGCCAGCCGCTCCTTCTCCGCCTGCTCGGCCCGCAGCTGCTCCAGGAGCTCCTGCCGCTTGCGCTCGGCGGCCTCCGCCTCGGCCTTCTTGCGGGCCTCCTCGGCGGCGCGCCGTTCGGCCTCCTCCCGCGCGAGCCGCTCCTGCTCGACGCGGGCGGCCTTCTCCTTCTCGGAGAGGGGCAGCTCGCGGTCGAGCCGGTGGCGGATCGCGGTGGTGACGAAGCCGGGCGCCTGGCTGCCGTCGACGACCAGGTAGCGCGCCGGGTCGGCCGCCGCGAGGGCGAGGAAACCGGCCCGGACCCGCTGGTGGAATTCGGTCGGCTCGGACTCCAGCCGGTCCAGCGCCTCGGTGAAGCGCTCCCGGGCCTTGGTCGGGTCGACGTCCAGGACGACGGTCAGGTCGGGCACCAGACCGCCGGTGGCCCAGCGGGAGATCCGGGCGACCTCGGTCGCGGCGAGGTCGCGCCCGGCGCCCTGGTAGGCGATGGAGGAGTCCATGTACCGGTCGGTGATGACGACGGCGCCGCGCGCGAGGGCGGGACGGATGACGTTCTCGACGTGCTCGGCGCGGTCGGCCGCGTAGATCAGGGCCTCGGCGCGGTGGGAGAGGCCGGTGTTGCCGACGTCCAGGACGAGGCCGCGCAGCCGCTGCCCGACCGGGCTGCCACCGGGCTCGCGGGTCAGCACGACCTCGTGGCCCTTGCCGCGGATCCATTCGGCGAGCGCCTGGGCCTGGGTGGACTTGCCGGCGCCGTCGCCGCCCTCCAGGGCGATGAAGAAACCGGTGCCGGTGGTGCGGTGCGCCGCCGGGCCGCTGCCGCCGCGCACGGCGTCGACCAGGTCGCGCCCGAACGGGGCGGTGCCGCGCCGGTCGTCGGTCTTGACCAGCACGACGGCGGCCAGCACCAGGGTGAGCAGGCCGGCGGTGGCGACGGCGAGGGCCGCGCCGCCGTGGATGAAGGTGAACGAGCCGGGCTCGACCGTGCCGTACTCGACGTCGCCGTAGGCGCCGGCGATCAGCGGGACGGCGACCACCGCGGCGCCGACGACGGCCCGCAGCACCGCGTACAGGTGCTCGGTGACCTTCGGCAGCCGGGCCTCCTCGACCTCCTGGGCGAGCAGGGTGCGCCCGGCCGAGACGACGATCCCGGCGGCGAGGCCGGCCAGCACGGTGAGCAGGAGGACCAGGACGTAGTCGAGCACGAGCCCGGCCAGGATCAGGGTCACGCCCTCGGTGATCAGCGCCAGCGCGAGCAGCCGGCGGCGGGAGAGGGCGGGCAGGGTGGCCCGGGTGAGCCGGACGCCGGCGGCCGGCGCGCCGGTGGCGGCGAGCACGAGCAGGCCGTAGCCGATCGGCCCGGCCCGGTGCTCGACGGCGGTGAGCAGCGCGAGGGCGGCGACGCCGGCCATCGAGGCGTAGGCGGCGGCGACGGCGAAGGTGAAGTAGGGGGCGCCGCCCGTGCGGCCCTTCTTGAGGGCGGGGCCGGGGGTGGCGTCGGTCGGGGCGCGCAGGCCCTGCAGCGGTGAGTACGGGGCGGCGGTGACCGGGCCGAGGGCCAGCTGCTGGAGGTAGCCGCGGACGGCGGAGGCGGTGAACAGGCCGGCCGCGCCGAGGGCGGCGAAGGTCACCTGGTGGGCCCGGAGCCAGTCCGAGCCGAGCGCCGCGAAGATGTTGTTGAGCAGGGTGAGGCCGACCAGGCCGACGGCGGCGAGCGGCAGGCAGACCCAGCCGGTGAACCGGTCGACGCTCCGGACGGTCTCCAGGTGGGCCGCGGACGGCCGCTGCTCGGCGAGGGGGGCGTACGGGTCGGCCGGCGGCAGCAGGCCGGGGACGGCCGCGTCCTTGGCGACGGCCCACACGCGCTCGGCGGCGCCGGTCACGAAGACGGTGGCGAGCAGGACGTACGTGGCGGCGCCGGACGGCTTCGGGCCGGAGCCGAGCCACACGATCCACCACGGCGCGACGCCGATCAGCAGGGCGCGCAGCGCGTCGGCGCCGAACAGCGTCCAGCGCCGGTCCAGCTTGCCGGCGACCAGCCGGTGCACCGGTCCGAGCAGCAGGACGCCGGCGATCAGGGTGGCCGCCAGCCGGGCGGCGAAGACCCCGGCGACGGCGAAGGCCAGGCTGCGCGGCAGCTCGCCGAACCCGCCGCCGAGGGCGGCCGCGATCACGGTGAGCGCGAGCAGCACCAGCAGGCCGAGCCGGTCGGCGGTGCCGCCGATCAGCTGGTTGGTCCACAGTCGCCGGTAGGACCGCGTGCGCAGCAGCGCGCGGGCCCGCTCCACCGGGGTACCGGCGGGCGCGACCTCGGGCAGGTCGGGCATGGCGGCTCTGGCGGCCGGGGCGGCGCTGGGGGTGGGCTGCTCCTCGCTCGTCATACGGTCAGCGTAGCGGTCGGGGGTTGGCCGGAAAGAGACGAACGACGTTCCGGATCGGGCTCATCACCGGGTTGTGACGATCCCCGCACACACACCCGCCGTCCCCGAACGGCCCCGCCACCGCCCTCGCACGGCCCACGCCCCCTCCGCGAACGGTCCCGGCCCCCTCCCCCGAACGGCCCACACGACCTTCCCCGGACACGCCTCGGGCCCGCACCCCCGGTGAAGGGGGCACGGGCCCGGGAGCCGCCGTCGGAGGATCAGCCCTCGTCGGTGGCCGTGGCCTTGCTCGTGGCGGTCTTGCTCGCGGTGGTCTTCTTCGCCGCCGTCTTCTTCACCGCGGCCGTGGTGGTCTTGGCCGCCGTCTTCTTCGCGGCCGTCTTCTTGGCGGCGGCCGTGGTGGTCTTCTTGGCCGCCGTCTTGGTGGCGGTCGCCTTCTTCGCCGGGGCCTTCTTCGCGGTCTTCTTCACCGGCCCGCGCGCCCGCTTCTCGGCGAGGAGCTCGTAGCCGCGCTCCGGCGTGATCGAGGCGACGTCGTCGTCCTTGCGCAGCGTGGCGTTGGTCTCGCCGTCCGTCACGTACGGTCCGAAGCGGCCGTCCTTGACCACGACCGCGCGCTCGCTGACCGGGTCGGTGCCGAGCTCGCGCAGCGGCGGGGCCGCGGCGGCCCGGCCGCGCTGCTTGGGCTGCGCGTAGATCGCCAGCGCCTCGTCGAGGGTGATCGTGAAGAGCTGGTCCTCGCTCGTGAGCGAGCGCGAGTCGGTGCCGCGCTTGAGGTACGGGCCGTAGCGGCCGTTCTGCGCGGTGATCTCGACGCCCTCGGCGTCCGCCCCGACCACGCGCGGCAGCGAGAGCAGCCGCAGCGCGTCCTCCAGGGTGACGGTGTCCAGCGACATCGTCTGGAACAGCGAGGCGGTGCGCGGCTTGACCGCGTTCTTGCCGGTCTTCGGCGTGCCCTCGGGCAGGATCTCGGTCACGTACGGGCCGTAGCGGCCGTCCTTGGCGACCAGCATGTTGCCGCTGACGGGGTCCTGGCCGAGCTCGAAGTCACCGCTGGGCTTGGCCAGCAGTTCCTCGGCCAGCTCGACGGTGAGCTCGTCCGGCGGCAGGTCGTCCGGGATGTCGGCGCGCTGGCCGGGCTCGCCCTCGACGGCGGAGGCGCGCTCGACGTACGGGCCGTAGCGGCCGACGCGCAGCGTGATGTCGTCGCTGATCCGGAACGAGCTGATCTCGCGGGCGTCGATCGCACCGAGGTCGGTGACGAGCTCCTTCAGGCCGCCCAGGTGGTCGCCGTCGCCGTTGCCGGCGTCGGCGGCGCGCCCGGTCTCGACGCCCTCGCCCTCGCCGAAGTAGAAGCGCTTCAGCCACGGCACGGACTGCGCCTCACCGGCGGCGATCCGGTCGAGGTCGTCCTCCATCTTCGCGGTGAAGTCGTAGTCGACCAGTCGGCCGAAGTGCTTCTCCAGCAGGTTGACCACGGCGAAGGAGAGGAAGGAGGGGACCAGCGCCGTCCCCTTCTTGAAGACGTACCGGCGCTGGATGATCGTGTCGATGATCGACGCGTACGTGGAGGGGCGGCCGATCTCCCGGTCCTCCAGCTCCTTGACCAGCGAGGCCTCGGTGTAGCGCGCCGGCGGCTTGGTCGCGTGGCCCTCGGAGGTGAGCTGCTCGGCGGCCAGCGGGTCGCCCTGGACGACCTGCGGCAGCCTGCGCTCGCGGTCGTCGAGCTCGGCGTTCGGGTCGTCCGCGCCCTCGACGTAGGCCTTGAGGAAGCCGTGGAAGGTGATGATCTTGCCGGAGGCGGAGAACTCGACGTCCCGGCCGTCGGCGGAGGTGCCGCCGACCCGGACGGTGACGGACTGGCCGACCGCGTCCTTCATCTGGGAGGCGACGGTGCGCATCCAGATCAGCTCGTACAGCCGGAAGTCGTCGCCGCTCAGGCCGGTCTCGGCCGGGGTGCGGAAGCGGTCGCCAGAGGGGCGGACGGCCTCGTGCGCCTCCTGGGCGTTCTTGACCTTGCTGGCGTAGGTGCGCGGGGCGTCCGGCAGGTAGTCGGCGCCGTACAGCTGGGTGACCTGGGCGCGGGCGGCGGAGATCGCGGTGTCCGACAGCGTGGTCGAGTCGGTGCGCATATAGGTGATGAAGCCGTTCTCGTACAGCTTCTGGGCCACCTGCATGGTCCGCTTGGCGCCGAAGCCCAGCTTGCGGCTGGCCTCCTGCTGGAGCGTGGTGGTGCGGAACGGCGCGTACGGCGAGCGGCGGTAGGGCTTGGACTCGACGCTGCGGACGCCGAACGAGGTCCGCTCCAGGGCGACGACCAGCTGGCGGGCGGCCTGCTCGTCCAGGTGGAGCGTGTTGGTGCTGCCGGCCTTCAGCCGGCCGTCCGAACCGAAGTCGCGGCCGCTGGCGATCCGCTTGCCGTCGACGCTCGACAGCCGGGCGCCGAAGGTCTCCGGGTTGGCCGCGTCGGCCGGGGTGCGGCCAGTGCTGAAGGTGCCGACGAGGTCCCAGTAGGACGCGCTGCGGAACGCCATCCGCTCGCGCTCGCGCTCGACCACCAGGCGGGTCGCGACGGACTGCACGCGGCCGGCCGAGAGCTTCGGCATGACCTTCTTCCACAGCACCGGCGAGACCTCGAAGCCGTAGAGGCGGTCGAGGATGCGGCGGGTCTCCTGGGCGTCGACCAGACGCTGGTTCAGCTCGCGTGGGTTGGCCACCGCCTCCTGGATCGCGGTCTTGGTGATCTCGTGGAACACCATGCGGTGCACCGGCACCTTGGGCTTCAGGACCTGCTGGAGGTGCCACGCGATGGCCTCGCCCTCGCGGTCCTCATCGGTGGCGAGGAAGAGCTCGTCGGACTCCGCGAGCAGCGACTTCAACTTGCTGACCTGGGACTTCTTGTCCGCGTTGACCACGTAGATGGGAGCGAAGTCGTGGTCCACGTCCACCCCGAGGCGGCGCACCTCGCCGGTGTACTTGTCCGGCACCTCGGCCGCGGTGCTGGGCAGGTCGCGGATGTGCCCGACGCTCGCCTCGACGATGTAGCCGGGGCCAAGGTAGCCCTTGATCGTCTTCGCCTTGGCCGGCGACTCGACAATGACGAGTCGCTGTCCGTGCGCGGTCTCGCTGCTCGGGGACACCTTCGCTCTTCTCTCCCGGTCGTTATGTGAGCTGGTCGGCGCCGGCAGCACGGGCTGCGCTCCGCCCGACCCCTCCACCGTCCCGGGGCTGCCGCTGAACGACGACCCCACCAGCGGAGTGTGACCGTACCCCGGCCACCCTTGTCAAACGGACGGATCCCGCGTTTTCACTTGCCAGGCCCACCGACGCCACTCGAACGGTAACCCGATGATGGAGCATCGCGCCCCGTGGAGGGGGGCATCGGCGGGTTCCGGAGGATGGAATGACGGATTTCAAGATCTGTCAACGGAGTATCCGCGGAGCGCGGGGCTCCGGATGGTGCGGTCCGCCGGGGCGGCCGACCGAACCGGCCGCGGCCCTGCGGATTCAGCCGACGACGGCCGCCAGCAGGCCCGTCCCGGCCGCCAGGCAGCAGGTGCCGAGCGCGCTCCACAGCAGGTCCGCCACCGCCGGGCGGCTGATCTCCCCCGCCGCCAGCACGACCCGGTCCGGGCGGCGCGGGTCGTAACAGATCCGGACGGACGTGCCGGGGGCGAAGCGGACGGGACGGCGCAGCGGCGTGTGGCCGCGCGGACGGGCGAGCACCCGCTCGGCGCACCGCCCCGGCCCGGGGCCGCCGACCGACGGCAGCGCCGAGAAGGCGAGCAGCGGCGCGCTGTCGAGCTCGCCGCGCGCGTCGTCCTCGGCGACCACGACGGCCTCGGCCGGCACCCCCCGGCGGCGGACCCGGTGGCGAAGGCGCACTTCGGCGGCGCACCAGAGCAGCAGCGCGCCACCGAACAGGGCGAGCACCAGCCCGCCCACGACCGCCGTCGTCCTGTCCACCCCTCGCCCCCCGGCTCCCCAGCTCTGTCCACAGCCTGTGGACAGAGCCTCGCAGCGGGCGGCCAACGCGGGACGGCCGCCGGGAGGCCGACGGACGAACCGGGGGCTACCGGGAGGTGAACCGGGCGCCCGCCCGGTCCTCGAGGCAGGCGCCCGTCCCGTCCTGGCAGGCGGGTGCCCCTCCCGCTCGGGCAGTGGGCGCCGGGGCTTCGGCTCAGGCGACGGGGCGGATGAAGCCCTGCTCGGTCAGCAGCCGCAGCGACTCCGGCACGCGGTCCCGCAGGACGACCCGGTCCTCGCCGAGCAACTGGGCGATGGCGTCCACGATCTCGCCCGCCGACAGCGTCCCGTCACAGACGCCGACGAAGCCCGCACCGACGGTGTCCACCTTGGTGGCCCGCCGCATGCCGCGGTTGTGACGCAGGATCACGTGCTCCGGGTCCTCCGCGCCGGGCGCGCCGACCTGCTCCTGGACGACCTCGTCGGCCAGCACGTACCGGGCCGCGAGCAGGCCCGCGTCGTCGTGCGAGCGCAGGAAGTCCTGCCGGTCGAACCACTCCTCGATGTGCGGACCGAGCGGCTGCTCCACCGGGTGCGGCCACTCCTCCACCCGGACCGTCGGACGCTCGGCGCCGCTCGCCCGCAGGGTGATCCAGCCCATGCCGATGCCCTCGACCCGGCCCGCCTCGAAGGCGTCCAACCACTCGCCGTAACGGGCCTGGTAGTCGCCGCCCGGACCGCGGTGGTCGCCGCCGTCGCGCAGCCACAACTCGGCGTACTGGGCGACGTCCTGGACCTCGCGCTGGACGATCCAGGCGTCCAGCCCGGTGCCCGCGACCCAGCCGGCCAGCCGCTCGTGCCAGTCCTCGCCCTTGACGTGCTGCCAGTTGGCCAGCAACTGGCAGTAGCCGCCCGGCTCCAGGTGGGCAGCCGCGGAACGGACCAGGGTGCGGCACAGGTCGTCGCCGGCCATGCCGCCGTCGCGGTAGGTGAACCGGCCGGCCGGCGAGATCACGAACGGCGGGTTGGAGACGATCAGGTCGAACTTCCGCTCCCCGACCGGCTCGAAGAGGCTCCCGGCGGCGGCCTCGGTGTTGTCGAAACCGGACAGCGCCAGGGTCAGCTCGGAGAAGCGCAGCGCGCGCGGGTTGAGGTCGGTGGCGGTCACCTTCTGGGCGTGCCGGGCCGCGTGCAGCGCCTGCACGCCGGAGCCCGAACCGAGGTCCAGCGCGGCGCGGACGGGCCGGCGCACGGTGATGTTGGCCAGCGTCGTGGAGGCGCCGCCGACCCCGAGCACCAGGTCCCTGCGGGCCACGCCGTGCGCCGTCTCGCCGGAGCCGATGCCGCCCGCGCCGCCCACCGCGCAGCCCAGGTCGGAGACCACCCAGGCGTCCGAACTGGGCAGCCCGGCGACCTCGTTGGCGTAGGGGCGGACGTCCACGGTGGCACGCACCAGATCGCCGTCCGGGCGCAGCCAGCCGTCCGCGAGGCAGTCCTCGACCGGCAGCGCGGCCGCGGCCGCCTTGTAGGGCACCGGCTGCTGGAGCAGGAACAGCCGGACCAGCGTCTCCAGCGGGCCGTCGCCGCGGGTCGCGCGCAGCGCCGGGACCGCCTCGCTGCGGGCCAGCGCCGCGTAGCCGGTGGGCCCGAGCAGGTCGAGGCAGCCGTCGGCGGTGAACGAGGCGGCGAGCAGCGCCTCGCGCAGCTTGGCGAGGCGGGTGGGGTCGAGAACGGGGCTACTGATCACCCCGCCATTGTCCCCCGGGCCGCGGGCGCACCCGCCGTGCCCGGGCCGGGCGCGACGGGTGTGCCTCGGGCGTGCGGCGGGTCAGCTCGCGCTGGGCGCGGGCGCGGACGGGGCGGCGGCCGGCGTGGTGGCGGGCGTGGCCGCCGGGCCGGCGCTGCCCGTCGCGGACGGGGCCGGGGTGCCGCCGGGCGCGGCGGAGGGGGCGCCGGTCGCGCCGTCGGTCGGTGCGGCGGTGCCCGGAGCCGTCGCCGGGGCCGTGCCGCCGCCGCTCGGGGCGGGGGTGGCCGACCCGGCGCTCGGGGCGGCGGTGGCCGCGGAGGGCTTGCAGCCGTCCTGCTTGGCCATGGCCGCACCGAGGTCGCCGCGCTGGAGCTTGCCCTGCGCCTGGGTGGACAGCGTGGCCAGCTGCTGCACCTGGTCGGCGACGCTGCGCAGCCCGTCCGCGAACTTGGACTGGTCGGCGCTGGACAGCGCGTCCAGCTTCTTCTGGACGTCCAGGTAGCCGTCGGCCGCCTTGTTCAGCTCGGCGACGGTGTCCTTCTGCAGGGTGGCGCCGTCGTCGACCTTCGGCGCCCCGGCCGCGTCGATCGCCTTCGCGATGTCCTGGTTGGTCTTGGCGAGACGCCCGACGTCGGCGGAGAGCCGCTTCTGCAGGTCGGCCGGGGCCTCGCCGGTCTTCACCTGGCCGGTGTCGGCGAGCGCGCTCTGGGCCTGGGCGATCGGGTCCTTGGCCGCGCCGCAGACGTTCGACGCCCAGGACTCCAGCTGCTTGCTGTTGTCGTCGCCGCAGCCGACGGCTCCGAACGCGAGCAGCACGCCGAGGGCGGGTACGGCCAGCAGTCGCTTGTTCACCGGGAGAAGCCTTTCGGTTCGGTCGTCTTCGGTCGTCGAACCTACACGCCGCCGATCCGCTCCCCGGTTCCCGGCCGCCCTGGCCGGGTTCGGGCCCGACGAAGGCCCGCCTCGGGCACGCCCCGGGTCTCGCTCAGCCCGAAACCGGTACGCACCCGGCCCTGACCCGGCCCTGACCCGGTACGTACCGGCCCGAACTCAGGCGCGCTCGACGCGGATCGGGTCCCCCGGCCGGACCGTCCGCAGCACCTGGGCGTCGCCGTCCAGCGCGCCGAGGATGTTGCAGGGGCTGGCCAGCCGGCACTCGTCGCCGCGCGAGATCGGCGTCGGCCCGTACGGCAGGGCGAGGCTGTCGCCGTCCGTCCAGAACGCCACCGTGCCCGGCTCGACGACCTGTTCGGCATCGTCCTCCCGCAGCACGCTGACCGGCGTCCCGAAGTACACCTCCTCGCCCCAGGTGCTGGCCGAGGAGCCGATCGGCAGCTCGGCCCAGAGCGCCTCGGCGGTGGGGGTGGCCCGCAGGGTGGCGGTCGCCTGACCGGCCGGCCACAGAATGCGTATCCGCATGGTCGTCCTCTTCCGCGACAGGTCCGATCGTCGATCGTGGATGGTCGATCGTCGATCGGACCCGGTCGTGCCGGAAGCAGCGAACCGCCGGATTCAACAGTTTGTCAACGGGATCCCGAGGAATGGACGCACGGCGTCACGGGGCTGCGGCCTCACGGCACTGCGGCGTCACAGCACTGCGGCCACGCAGGCTCAGGGGTCCGCCCGGCAAAGCCGGAGACCGTCCGGTCCTCCAGGTCCTCAGACCGCGAGGGCATCGACCGAAACCGGCCAGCTCATCCGGATCAGGCCACCGTCCGTGCCGTTGGTGACCTCCAGGTCCTCGACCAGGCCGGTGATCACGGCCAGGCCCAGGGTGTCCTCGTCCGGATCGCCGCCCTCGGCCGCGCCGGAGGCCGGAACGGCGGACGGGCCCGCCTCGTCCTCGACCTCGATGAGGAAACGCTTCTCCTGATCGGTCAGCGCGACCCTGACGGTGCCGCCGATGCCGCCGCGCTGGTGCAGCCCGACCGCGCGGGAGCACGCCTCACCGACCGCGAGCCGTACCTCGTCGAGCACCGACTCGTCGACGCCGGCCCGTCTGGCGACTGCCGCGGCGACCAGTCGGGCCGTGCGGACGTGCTCGGGAAGCGCGCTGAATCGAAGTTCGACGGTTGCCATCTCTCCCCCTCGGGGTGCTCCGACCGGGGCCGACGCCGCGGCCCCTGCGGGCCGGCCGAACCGGCCCCGGTGCGGCCGGGCACGACCGGGGCGAGGCGCCCCGACCGTCCCGACCGCGTGGATCGGGCGGGCCGGCCACCAGGACCGGCCCGGCCGCATCAGTCGGTCGCGTTGACCGCGTCGTCCACCGAGGTGTGGATCGGGAAGACCTTGGTCAGGCCGGTGATGCGGAAGATCTTCAGGATGCGCTCCTGGTTGCAGACCAGGCGCAGCGAGCCCTCGTGGGCACGCACCCGCTTCAGACCGCCCACCAGTACGCCCAGACCGGTCGAGTCGAGGAAGTCCACGCCCTCCATGTCGACGACGAGGTGGTACTTGCCGTCGTTGACGAGCTCGACCAGCTGCTCCCGCAGCTTCGGGGCGGTGTACACATCGATCTCGCCGCCAACCTCGACGACCGTGCGATCGCCGACTGAACGGGTCGACAGGGACAGGTCCACGGAACCTCCAGCACCTTGCCTTGCTACGTCATGTGCGTTCCTCGGCCGGACGGCCGCCACCGCATGGTCGCGAGCCCCGGGCGCGCCCAGCCAACGCGTGGCAAGCCTCGGCGCTGCGACCCACGGCCATACGGCCGTCACGGCCACATTCAACCACCTGCGACCATGCCCGCACGATGGCTTACGACGATTCTCCGTCACGCCGGTGACACACTGGGTCCCCATGCCGCCCCGACACAGCCTGCCCGAGGCACTGCTCACGACCCTGTCCACCACCAGGGGGCGGTCCGACCGGCTCACCCATACGGAGCACCTTCCCGCCCGACCTGCGCGTTATGCGCCTTGGCCGGACTCGATCCGCGCCGAGATCACGGCCGCCGCGCGCGCCGTCGGCGTGGAACAGCCCTGGGCGCACCAGGCGGAAGCCATGAACCTGGCCAAAACCGGCCAGACTGTGGTGATCGCCACAGGCACCGCCTCGGGCAAGTCGCTCGGCTACCTGGCCCCGGTCCTGAGCGATCTGCTGGACGGCACCGAGGCCCGCAACGGCCGCGGCGCGACCGCCCTCTACCTCGCCCCGACCAAGGCGCTCGCCGCCGACCAGCGCCGCCGCGCCGCCGAACTCGCGCCGCCCCGGGTCCGGGCCGCCCTCTACGACGGCGACACCCCGCCCGAGGAGCGCGAGTGGGTCCGCCAGTACGCCTCCTACGTGCTCACCAACCCGGACATGCTGCACCGGGGCATCCTGCCCGCCCATGCCCGCTGGTCTTCATTTTTCAAGGTGCTGCGCTACGTGGTCGTCGACGAGTGCCACAGCTACCGGGGCGTGTTCGGCTCGCACGTCGCCCAGGTCCTGCGGCGGCTGCGCCGCATCTGCGCCCGCTACGGTTCGTCACCCACCTTCCTGCTCGCCTCCGCCACCACCGCCGACCCGGCCGCCACCGCGGGGCGGCTGACCGGCCTGCCCGCCGTCGCCGTCACCGATGACGCCTCGCCGCGCGGACCGATGGTCTTCGGCCTCTGGGAGCCGCCGCTGACCGAGAACGTCGGCGAGCACGGCGCACCCGTCCGCCGCACCGCCACCGCCGAGGCGGCCTACCTGCTCACCGACCTCGTCGAGCAGCAGACCCGCACCGTCGTGTTCGTCCGCTCCCGGCGGGCCGCCGAACTCGTCGCCCTGCAGGCCCAGGACCAGCTCGGCCGACCGCTCGCCGAGCGGGTGGCCGCCTACCGCGGCGGCTACCTCGCCGACGAACGCCGGGCCCTGGAACGTGCCCTGCACAGTGGTCGGCTCCTCGGCCTCGCCTCCACCTCCGCTCTCGAACTGGGCGTCGACGTCTCCGGCCTCGACGCCGTCCTGATGGCCGGATACCCCGGCACCCTGGCCTCGCTGTGGCAGCAGGCGGGCCGGGCCGGACGCGAGGCCCAGGGCGCGCTCGCCGTCCTGATCGCCCGGGACGACCCGCTGGACACCTACCTGGTGCACCACCCCGAGGCGCTGTTCGCGGCGCCCGTCGAGGCCACCGTGCTCGACCCCGACAACCCGCACGTCCTCGCCCCGCACCTGTGCGCAGCCGCGGCCGAACTCCCGCTCACCGACGCCGACCTGGAGCTGTTCGGCCCCTCCACCGCACCCCTGCTGCCCGTCCTGGAACGCCGCGGCCTGCTGCGCCGGCGCAGCGACGGCTCCTGGTACTGGACCCGCCGCGAACGCGCGGCCGACGCCGTCGACCTGCGCGGCAGCGGCGGCAGCCCGGTGCAGATCGTCGAGGCCGCCACCGGCCGGCTGCTCGGCACGGTGGACGCCTCCGCCTCCCACACGACCGTCCACACCGGTGCCGTCCACCTGCACCAGGGGCGCACGTTCCTGGTCCGCGAGCTCGACCTGGAGAACTCCGTCGCCCTGGTCGACGCGGCCGACCCGCCGTACACCACGGCTGCCCGGGACATCACCTCCATCTCCGTGCTCGACACCGACACCACCGTCCGCTGGGGCGAGGGCCGGCTCAGCTTCGGTTCGGTGGAGGTGGTCAACCAGGTGGTCGGCTACCTCCGGAAACGGATCTCCACCGGGGAGATCATGGGCGAGAGCAAGCTCGACCTGCCGCCCCGCACACTGCGCACCCGGGCGGTCTGGTGGTCCGTCACCGAGGACCAGCTGCTCGACGCGGACATCCCGCTCGACCGGCTGCCCGGCGCCGCCCACGCCGCCGAGCACGCCTCGATCGGACTGCTGCCGCTGTTCGCCACCTGCGACCGCTGGGACATCGGCGGCGTCTCCGTCCCGCTGCACCCCGACACCGAGCTGCCCACCGTCTTCGTCTACGACGGCCACCCGGGCGGGGCCGGCTTCGCCGAACGCGGCTTCCAGCGGGCCGTCCAGTGGCTGACGGCCACCCGCGAGGCGATCGCCGCCTGCGAGTGCGAGCGCGGCTGCCCGTCCTGCGTGCAGTCGCCCAAGTGCGGCAACGGGAACGACCCGCTGGACAAGACCGCGGCCGTCCGGCTCCTGGACGTCCTGCTGGCCGGCGCCCCGAAGGCGGCGGACGGGGCTCCCGCCCCCACCGACACGGACTCATGAACCCTCCTCCACCGGGGTGACCGCGGCCCGGATCGGTCCGGCGCGGGCCCGCGCTCGCGCCGGACCGACCGGAAGCCGCACCGGCAGCCCCGCGACGGGCACCTCGGCCACCACCTCGACGGCGTCGTCGTCCCGGTCCAGCACGCAGGACACCAGGCCCGCGCCCTGCGCGGCGACGATCCCGGCCGCCCGACCGCACCCGCCGTCCGGGTCCAGCAAGAGCCGGTCCGCCGCCGCGAGGGCCGCGAGATCGGCCGCCGCCTCGGCCCGGTGCCGGGCGGCGACGACCGCACCGACCGCCCACGTCGCCGCGCACACCGAGCAGCCGAGCAGAGCGCCGGCCCCCCGCCCACCCAGCGCCGCCCCCTTGGCGGCACCACCCCCCCGGGGGCCGCCCCCCCGCGGCGCCCCGCCCGGCCCGCCGCCCCCGCGGGGGGCCGCCCCCCCACGACCGCACCGACCGCCATCGTCGCCGCGAACACCGAGCAGCCGAGCATCGCGAAGGCCACCAGCCAGACCGTCGCCGAGCCGGTGTCCGCAGCCCCGCCGAGCCCGCGCGCCGCAGCGACCCGGGACCGCGCGCCCACGATCGCCGGCACCAGCCGGCGGGTCAGGACGGCCATGCCGTTCCTCCTCCCACCAACGTGTCCTCCCGCGCCGCCACCGCGACGGCGCTCAGCCGCACCGAGAGCAGGCCTCCGAGCCTGCCGGGCGCGCCGCAGGGCGCGTCCACCGTGACCCGCACGGTGTCGGCCGCCAGGGCGACCTCGACCTGTGCCCCGGGCGGGGCCGCCTCACGGGCGACCACAACGGCGTCGGTCTCCCCGCGGGCCGCGGCCCGGGCGCCGACCCGGGCCGCGTCCACGCACCGGATCTGGGCCGCCGCGGCGAGCACGCCCCAGATCAGCAAGGCCGCGAGCAGGACCAACGCCGGCATGGCCACCGCCGTCTCCGCCGTCACGAACCCCGCGTCACCGCGTGCCCTGCCGCGCCGACACCCGCTACGTCGCATGGAGCGCCCGCTCCAGCAGATCGGTCAGCGCCCCGGTGACGGTCGCGCTGGTCACCACCTTGTAGAGCCCGGCCGCGAACGCGCACGCGCCCAGCGTGCCGACCGCGTACTCCGCCGTGGTCATCCCGGCGTCCGAGCGGCCCCTGGCCCGAACCACCCGCCGGACCCGGCGCGCGGTCCAGCGTCCCCGGCGCCTCCACACGCCCGGCAACGGCCGGGCCGGAAGGGCGTTCACGAGCCTGGGCGCGATCACAACAGCCATGGTTTTCTCCTCATCGGTTTCGGTTGCACGCGATGCACGCGATG
Organism: Kitasatospora sp. NPDC059722; assembly: GCF_042733235.1. NCBI lineage: Bacteria > Bacillati > Actinomycetota > Actinomycetes > Kitasatosporales > Streptomycetaceae > Kitasatospora > Kitasatospora sp. NPDC059722. Next base: position 12,156 of record NZ_JBHWGD010000029.1, on the reverse strand, counting down.
CGTTGCGATGCGTGCGATGGATTCGGCGGACTCAGTGGATTCGGTGGATTCGGTGGATTCGGCGGGGCTGCCGGGGCCCCTCACACCGCCAGTGCGAACCGGCTGGTCAGCCCCACGACGACCGGCACGACACCGATCAGCACGAACGCCGGAAGGAAGCAGAGCCCGAGCGGCGCGGTGGCCAGTACCCCCGCCCTGCGGACCCGGGCGTGGGCCGCCCTGCCCGCAGCCGTCCGCCGTGCGTGGGCGAGTCCGATCAGGGACCCGGCCACCGGGGAGCCCCCGAGGCTCGTACGGACCATGCAGCGGACCAGCGGTGCCAGCGAGGGGTGCTGGTCGCCCAGCCGGTCCCAGCACAGCTCCGGCGGTGCGCCCAGGGCCAGTTCGGCCCCGATCGCCACCAGCCGGGGTCCCATCGGAGCGTCCACGCTCCGCCCGACCGCCATGACCGCCACGGAAGGCGAGGCAGCCGAGCCGAGGCAGGCCGCCAGCAGCTCGGCGCTCAGCGGGAGTTGCCGGGTGAGCAACTCCTCCGTCAGCTCGGTCCGCCGATCGGCCGGTGACCGCGCTCGTGCAAGCGCCTGGTAGGCGCCCACCGCCAGTACCACCCCCAGCAGCAGCCCGAGGCCACCGCCGAGCACCAGAGCCGCTCCAGCGCCCGCCAGTGCCGCCATCACCGACCGCCGGAGCACCCCGGCCCCACCCGCCTCCCGCGCCAACGGCGCCGGCCGCGCCGCGGGAACCCGACCGAAGAGCCTGACCGAGGCTCGGCGCCGCCTCACCCACCGGCGCCCCGGCACAACTCCCGCCGCCACAGCGGCCATCAGGACCGCCACACCCCACATCACCCGGCCACCGCCTCTGCCCTGGCGCTCCTGCTACTCACCGGCCTGCGCCAGGCCCGGCGGCGTGGCAGGCCGCTCAACGCCCGCCCGACGCCCCGGACTCCCCACTCGCCACGTACTCGCCCGGAGCGGCGTGTGGCGGCCTTCAGGGCCCGGGCGCCCGCCCGCCCGGTTCTCGGCGCCCACGGCGCCCACAGCCCCCTCGGCACCCATGAGCCCGGAAGAGCAGCGCCGCGCTCCGGGCCTGCGGGGCCCTCCAAGCCGCCCCGAGCCGCCGCCCGCACGATCCGAGCCGTCCAGGCCACGCCCAGCCCCTCCAGCACGGCACCCACCGCGAGGCAGCCGAGCCCGGCAGACGTGTGCAGGAGGACGTCCACCGGCCTCGCCCCCATCGCAGTGCCCAGTAGCAACCCGGCCGCCGGCAACATCGCCAGGACGGCGATCGTCGTTCGAGGCCCCGCCAGTTCACCGGCGATCTCCTCGGCCAGGGCCTGCTCGCCGCGCAGCGCCTCCGCGACCCGGTCCAGCGCGGCGGCCAGCCCCGCGCCCCCGTCGGACGCGACCCGCCAGCAGGCCGCGATCGCCGCCGCCCCGCTCCCGCCCGGCAGTTCGGCGAGCAGGTGCAGCGCAGCGGGAACGTCGCCCCCGTAGCGGCCGGCCGCCAGCCGCGCCACCGGCTCCTCACCCAGCCTGCGCAGGGCATCCGGGTCGGCCGCGGTGCGCGCCGTCACCACGTGGAGCGCCTGCTCCGGTGTCGACCCGCTGCGCAACTCCCCTGCCAGCCCGGCGCAGAGCTCGATCACACCGGCTGCCCGGCACCTTGCCCGCGCCGCCACGGCCCGCCGCAGACGCCACCTCCGGAGCGGCACCACGGCGAGGGCACCGACGAGCACCGGCACCGGCGAGGCCGTCACGTACCCGGCCGCCAATCCCACCGGGAGGAACAGCAGTTCGGGAACCAGCCACTGCGGCGGCCCGAGTGCACCCACCGGCCTCATGGGAGGCACCGGCGGCCCGGCGCCCGCCAGCACCAGCCTGGAACGCCGCCCGCCCGGCAGCTGCTGCTGCACCACGTGCCACCCGCCGAGCGCGACCACGCACAGCGCAGCGGCCCACCACAACGAGATCTGACCGTCGATCATCTCGTGAACCTCCTTGTCATCGACGTCGTCCACGTCGTCCACGTCATCGGCCTTTCCGGCCCCAGTCCCCCAGCAGCGCGAGGGCACCCACCGAGAGCACGCTCAGCAGCAGGACGAAGCCGAGTTCCGCCGCTCGCGCACTCGCCCCCGCGAGCCCTGTCACGGCGGACCCGCCGAGAGCGTGACGCCGCGCGCCGCCAGCAACCCGAGCAGTCGCTCCCAGCCCGCCTTCGGGGCCATTCGGCCCTCCGCCGTGAACTCCACCGCCGGGATGGTCACGGCCAGGCCCTCGCGGTCCCCCGCCAGCGTGTGGATCTCGGCCACCCGGCGCCGCCCCGAGCCCGGCTCCCGGACCAGGTGCACCACCAGGTCGAGTGCGGCGCGCAACTGGCTGTGCAGCGACGGCCGGTCGAGCCCGGCGAGCGAGCCCAGCGCCTCCAGCCGCACCGGCACGTCCGCCGCCGTGTTGGCGTGGACCGTCCCGCAGCCGCCCTCGTGGCCGGTGTTCAGCGCGGCCAGCAGGTCCGACACCTCGGCCCCGCGCACCTCGCCGATGACCAGGCGGTCGGGCCGCATCCGCAGCGCCTGCCGGACGAGGTCCCTGAGGGTGAGCTCGCCGAGCCCCTCCTGGTTGGGCGGTCTGCTCTGCAGCCGGACCACGTGCGGATGGGCCGGTCGCAGCTCGGCGGAGTCCTCGGCGACCACGATCCGCTCGTCCGGGCCGACGAGGCCGAGCAGGGCCGCGAGGAGCGTGGTCTTGCCCGTCCCCGTGCCGCCGGAGACCAGGAGCGACAGCCGCGCCCGCACGATGCCGGCCAGCAGGCCGGCGCCCTCGGGTGGCAGCGTCCCGCCCGCCACCAGCTCGGCGAGCGTGAACGGCCGGGGCCGGCAGACCCGCAGCGAGATGTGCGTGCAGCCGGCCGCGATCGGCGGCAGCACGGCGTGCAGCCTGGTGCCGTCCGGGAGCCGGGCGTCCACCCAGGGGCGGGCGTCGTCCAGCCGCCGCCCCGCCGCGGTGGCCAGCCGGTGCGCCAGCCGCCTGACCGCCTCGGCGTCGGCGAAGCGGACCCCGGTGGCGCGGTGCAGGCCGCCGCCACGGTCGACCCACACCTCCCCCGGCCCGTTCACCAGGACGTCCGTGACGTCGGGCGCCGCCAGCAGCCGGTCCAGCGGGCCCGCACCCACCAGTTCGGCGCGCAGGGAGCGCACGGTGTCCAGGACCTCGTCCCCGCCGAGCGGCGGCCGGGTGGCCCGCAGCGCGGCGGCGACGGATCCCTCCGTCGGGGCGGCGCCCGACTCGGCCAGCCGCAGCCGGACCGCGTCCAGCAGCGCCGCAGTCCGCTCCTCCCGGGCCGTCCGCCCGTAGGGGCACGGACGGGACTGTTCCGGCGGCCCGTCGGGTGGCGGGACGCTCCGGAGCAGCCGGTGCTCCCGCGCACCGCCGCCCCGGCCGGGCGAGCCGCCCATCCCGCCGGCTCCGGCGGAAGCGCCGGTGCCACCCGAGCCGGACCCGATCCCCGTTCTGCGCAGACGGACCATCAGTACACACCTCCTCCGACCGCCGGCACCGGCGGCAGCACTTCGTCCAGGAAGGTCGCGCAGAAGCGCGCGAGCGGGCCGTTGTCCCGCGTCCCGGGCGGCACGCCCTTCTCGACGTCCTCGACCAGCCCGGGCTCCGGCTCCAGCTCTCCCGCGAGCTCCAACCGCAGCCCGCGGGCGATCCGCCCGGCCGGGAGGCCGCGCGCCCGCAGCGGGCGCACCACCGCCCGGACGTCCCCGAGTCGCATCCGGACCGCCGCCGCGACCCGGTCGGCGGCGGCCACCGCCCGCAGTTCGGCCGGGACCACCAGCAGCGCCAGGTCCGACTGCTCCAGCGCCTGCCCGGCCGCCGCGTCGAGGTGGCGCGCCACGTCGACCACGACGAGCCCGCCGCGCCGTCTGGAGGCGGCCAGGACGCTGCGCATGGCCTCGGGCGGCACGGCCAGCGTGTCGCCGCGGTCCCACGACAGGCAGGACAGTCTGGACGGCCGTTTGAGCGCCGGCAGCGCCCGGGCCAGTTCGGTCCCGCTGACCCGGCCGCGCGAGCCGGCCAGATCGGGCCAGCGCAGCCCGCGGGCCGTCTCTCCGCCCAGCAGGATGTCCAGGCCGCCGCCCAACGGATCCCCGTCGATCAGCATCGTCCGCCGGCCGGACCGCGCCGCGGTGACCGCGAGGGCGCACGCCAGGGTGGAGGCCCCGGCGCCGCCGCGGCCGCCGAGCACGGCGACGGTGAGCGCCGGGGGCCCGACGCCCTCGGCCGCGTCGGCGATCCGGTCGAGCAGCCAGGCCTCGGCGTCGGGGAGGAACAGCACGTGCTCGGCGCCGAGTTGGACGGCTCTGACCCATACCTCCGGGTCGTCCAGGTCCAGCCCCAGCAGCAGGACCCCGGCACGACGGGGCAGCCCGGCGCACCGGGCCACCTGGTCGTCCCCGACCAGGACCAGCGAGGAACTCTCCCAGAGCCCGCGCGGCGGCGGGGCGCCCCGGATCAGCTGCGGCTCGGTGCCCGCGGCCGCGCAGAGCCGCACCAGGTGCTCGGCGAGGCGCTCGTCCTCGGTGAGGACCAGCGGCCCGGTGGCTCCGGGCCCCTCGACGGTGGTGTGGCCGGTGATCGGCGTCGACATGGTGCTCTCCCCTCCGCGGGGGGGGGCCGCCGGGAGCGCGCGACGGGCCACGGCGCACGCGGGGGGGGGTCCGGCGCCGCGGGGGGGCGGGGGGCGCCGGCCGGGCGGGGGGCGCGAACCGGAGCAGACGCGAGGCGGGCGGCGCCGCCCGCGGCGC
>NZ_JBHWGD010000029.1:0-7339 GCF_042733235.1 Kitasatospora sp. NPDC059722 | reverse complement strand
TGATCGCGGGGGGCAGTTTTTTTTAAAACCCCCCCCGGGGGGTGGGGTGCGCGGTGTGGGCCGTCGACTTGGTGACCCCCCCGCCGCCCCGACCCCCGCTGTTCACGGCCGACGGCGCACGTCCGACGGTTGGGACGGACGGCCGCCCGGGAGGGCCCGGGAGAGGCCCTGAGGGAGGCCCCGGCGACCGCCGCCGAACCTCACGGTGGGGGCTGATCGGGATTCCGTCATCGGGCTTCCGAATCCCTGTGGACAACTCGACGCCTGTGGATAAATGCGTTCACCCGGGCGGGGGGCTAATGAGCCAAGAATTGACGAACCGGGATCACGGAGATGAACCGGGGACTCCGGTCGCACTTACCGCGCGACCTCGTCGGACTCCTCTCGCGGAGCCGTCCGGCATCCCGGACCGCCGCGACGGGGGCGGCAAGTGGCCATCGGCAGGCATGAGCAAATGGCGACGCAGAGTGACGAAAGATGGTGGGCGGGCCCCGCTGCCGACACCCCCTGTACACCGCGGGCGGTCGGCCGGGCACACTCGCCGTGAAGGGCCTTCAAGCCCTGAAAATGGCCCCGGACGTGCGACGACCCCCGCCGGGGGGGAGAGCGGGGGTCGTCTATCCACAGCCCGACTCGGGGGGGAGGAGCCGGACCGGGTTAGCACGGTCGCGAACGATCCGTGACTTCCATGGTGTACCCGAGAGGCCAGAAACACAAACCCGCACGCCCGCGAGTACGCCGAATGGCGGGGTGTTTTTGCAGCTCCCTCTATCCTCGGTTCCCGTGGACACCACCGAGAACGCCGACGACCGCGCCGACCACTCCGCGGGCGGCGCCACCGGGCCCGCCGACGCTCCCGCCCCCGCGCACCCCCGGCCGGGCGGCACCCGCACGGCGGCCTTCTTCGACCTGGACAAGACCATCATCGCCAAGTCGAGCGCACTGGCCTTCAGCCGACCCTTCTACCAGGGCGGCCTGATCAACCGTCGGGCCGTACTGCGCAGCGCGTACGCCCAGTTCGTGTTCCTCGTCGGCGGCGCGGACCACGACCAGATGGAGAAGATGCGCGAGTACCTCTCGTCGCTCATCCGGGGCTGGAACGTGCAGCAGGTCCGCGAGATCGTTGCCGAGACGCTGCACAACCTGATCGACCCGATCATCTACGACGAGGCCGCCTCGCTGATCGAGCAGCACCACGCGGCCGGCCGGGACGTGGTGATCGTCAGCAGCTCGGGCTCCGAGGTGGTCGAGCCGATCGGCGCCCTGCTCGGCGCGGACCACGTGATCGCCACCCGGCTGAAGATCGAGGACGGCTGCTACACCGGCGAGATCGAGTACTACGCCTACGCCGAGAACAAGGCCTCCGCCATCCGGGAGTTGGCCGGGACCGAGGGTTACGACCTGACCCAGTCCTACGCCTACAGCGACTCCTCCACCGACCTGCCGCTGCTGGAGGCCGTCGGCCACCCGTCCGCCGTCAACCCGGACCGCGCGCTGCGGAAGGAGGCGGCGGCCCGGGAGTGGCCGGTGCTGGTCTTCGACAAGCCGGTGGAACTGCGGCGGCGGCTCCCGGAGTTCTCCGCCCCGAGCGGCTCGGTGCTCACCGCCGTGGCGGTCGGGACGGCCGTGCTGACCGCCGGCGTGATCTGGTACCTGGCCCGGCGCCGGCGGCCGACCGCCTGACGCCCGGGCCCGGAGCCGTTCGGGAGCGGCTCCGGAACGGTTCCGGGCCCGATTCGAAGCCGGCAACTCTCCGCGTTTGGGACAAAACGGGCAATTGCCGCAGACTTCTCGTTTCGGGTTCCCCTTTCGCCCGAAACGCGATACAAAGGAAACACGGCCCGCGAGACCCGGTCAGGACCGAAGAGGTCAAACCGACAACGCAGTTCAGGCCCCACGGACCGCGCGTACACGTAGCCGAGCACCCACATGCAGCCGACCCGCTGTCGGGCCGCCGGACCAGACGAACGGGCAGGATCCCCGTCTGATCGGCACTTCCGGTGCATGCTTGGTCACCCGGCACTTGTACCAGCGGCGGCACCCGGCAGGATCGGGTGCCGCCGCATCTCCGCGTCCGGACAAGACCGCTCCGGCGTCCGGACGAGACCGTTCGGTCAGACCATTCCGCGCTGCATCGCCTCGCAGACCGCCGTGCTCTCCCGCACGCCGAGCCGCAACGCCCGGCCGCAGTGCGCGATCCAGGCCCCCATGCCCTCCGCCGTCCCGGACAGGTAGCCGGCCAGCGCCCGCCGGTAGGCGTCCGTCCCGAGCTCGGCGAGGCCGACCTCGGCCGGGCAGATCGACTTCGGGTCGAGGCCCTCGGCGATCAGCACGATCCGCTGGGCGGCCCGCGCGATCACCCCGTTGTGGGCGCCGAACGGACGCAGCGCGAGCAGTTCCCCGTGGACCACCGACGCGACCACGAGGGCCGGCGTCCCGACGCCCTGCCCCTCCGCCCGCGCGACCAGGAGGCGCGAGAGCTGGTCGAGGCGCGCGGTGACCTCCTCGGCCGCGGGCGCGGGCGGCAGCACCGGCAGTGGGGCGTCCACCACGACGGCCTCGACGCTCTCCACCGGCTCCAGGTCGAGCGGGAACAGCTCCTCCGCCGTCTCGCCCGCACGCCGCGGACGACCCGCGGACGGGTCGGCGTCGCCGACCGCGAGCAGGTGCAGCCGGGCCAGCACCTGGAGCGGCGAGTGCCGCCAGATGCTGAGCAGCTGGCCGGCCTCGGCGGCGATCCGCAGGGCGGCGCCGACCGTACGGGCCCCGTCGTCCGCGCCGAAGTCGCTGCGGCGCCGGACCTCCTCCAGCGGCCAGTCAGCCCCGGCCAGCGCCGCGGAGGCGCGGGCGCCGCGCAGCGCGGACTCGGAGGTGACCTCGGCCGCGCGGCGGCGCATCACCCGGTGGCCGTAGAGGCGGTCGACGGCCTTGCGCACCTCGGCCACCGCGTCGGGCACCCCGGGGAGCTGGGCCAGCGGGGCGAGGGGATCTGTTCCAGTGCTCACCTACCCGAGAGTAATGAACCGGCCGCCCCTCCCGGAACAGCAACCCCGCATCACCCGTTAGAGGCAATCCTCACTTCCCGTCCGCGGGGACGCCCAAACCCCGGCTAGCATGGCCACTATCGGAGACGATAACGATTTCCAGTTACGTCCCGGCGCCAGTTGAGCTCCCAGGGCGAGGCCCGGGGGCGGAACCCCCGGAGCGAGAGCCCCCGAGCGAGAGCCGGAGTCCCCAGATGAAGATCGCCTTCGTCGGAAAGGGCGGCAGCGGCAAGACGACGCTGTCCGCGCTGTTCATCCGCCACCTGGCCGCCACGGGCCGGCCGGTGATCGCCGTCGACGCCGACATCAACCAGCACCTGGGCCCCGCCCTGGGACTGACGGACGACCAGGCCGCCGCACTGCCCTCGCTCGGCGCGCACCTGCCGGAGATCAAGGAGTACCTGCGCGGCGGCAACCCGTTGATCGGCTCGGCGGACGAGATGATCAAAACCACGCCGCCCGGCCGGGGTTCGCGCCTGCTGCGCATCGTCGAGGAGAACCCGGTCTACGCCGCCTGCGCGCGGCCGATCGTCCTGGACGAGGGCTCGGTGCGGCTGCTCGCGACCGGCGCCTTCACCGAGGAGGACCTCGGGGTGGCCTGCTACCACTCCAAGGTCGGCGCGGTCGAGCTGCTGCTCAACCACCTGGTGGACGGCCGCGACGAGTACCTCGTCACCGACATGACGGCGGGCTCCGACTCCTTCGCCTCCGGCCTGTTCACCCGCTTCGACCTGACCTTCCTGGTCGCCGAGCCGACCCGCAAGGGCGTCTCGGTCTACCGCCAGTACAAGGACTACGCCCGCGACTTCGGCGTGCACCTGCGGGTGATCGGCAACAAGGTGCAGGGCCCGGACGACCTGGCGTTCCTGCGCCGCGAGGTCGGCGACGACCTGCTCACGACCTTCGGGCACTCGGACTGGGTGCGGCGCCTGGAGCAGGGCGGCGAGCCGCCGCTGAGGACGCTGGAGCCGGCCAACCGGGCCGTGCTGGAGCAGTTGCTGACCGAGGTCGACGCCGCCCACGAGCGGCGCGACGCGCGACGCTACACCGACCAGGCCGTCCTCTTCCACCTGCGGAACGCGGAGAGCTGGGCCAGCGCCAAGGTGGGCGTCGACCTCGCGACCCAGGTCGACCACGGTTTCGTGCTCGGCGAGTTCGCCCACGACGGCGGGCGGCCCGCCACGGCCGGCGCGCCCGCCTGACGAACCGGCCGGACCGAGCCGCCGCACGGTACCGGAACGGGCCGTGCCCTCCCCCACCCCGGGGAAGGGCACGGCCCGTTCGACGTGTCCGGGGTGCCCACCAGCAGATTTGCGGCGGTTCGAACACCACCCAATGGGGTGAATCAGGGGCTTTTCCCCTTCCGCCACGGGTGACCGCGTGCAAAGCTTTCATTACCCTCGGTTTACCGAGTCTTGATGGTCCGTCCCGACGGCCCTCTGCGAGGCCTCCCGCTCCTCGCCGAGGCCCCTGGCGGGCCCCGATGGTCGAGGTCCGGCCGGTGACACCCGCACTCCCCGCCGCGCCCGCACCATCCCGCCACACCGTCGCGACCCACGACAGCCGATCCGCCCCGGAGCCCCACGACCGGACTCGCCGCCGGACCTGACTGCGTTCGTTCCCCCGGACAGACGGGAAGACAATGACCCTCGATATCTCCAGCGCCCCCATCGCCTCCGACACGACCGACCACGCGCCGCCGGGTCCGGGATCCGGCCCCCGCGTCCGGTGGATGCAGGACCTCTCGGCCTCCCTGGTGGTCTTCCTGATCGCCGTGCCGTTCTCCCTCGGCATCGCGCTCGCGACCGGGGCCCCGCTCACCGCGGGCCTCGCCGCGGCCGCCGTCGGCGGCATCGTCGTCGGGCTGCTCGGGGGCACGCCCCTCCAGGTCAGCGGCCCCTCGGCCGCGCTGACCGTGATCACCGCCGGGCTGATCGCCCAGTACGGCTGGCGGGCCACCTGCGCCATCACGCTCGCGGCCGGGCTGCTCCAACTCCTCCTCGGCGCACGCCGGGTGGCCCGGACGGCGCTCGCCGTCTCGCCCGCCATCGTGCACGGCATGCTCGCCGGGGTCGGGCTCGCCATCGCGATCGCCCAGCTGCACGTCGTGCTCGGCGGCTCCCCGCAGAGCTCCGCGATCGCCAACATCCTGGCGCTGCCGGGGCAGTTGGCCGGTCCGCACCCGCCCGCCGTGCTGATCGGGTCGGCGACCGTGGCCGTCCTGCTCGGCTGGCCGCGGCTCGGCCGAATCCCGGGCCGCGCCGGCGAGTTGGGCGCGAAGCTGGCCAGGGTGCCCGGACCGCTGGCCGCCATCGCCGCCGCCACGGCGCTCGCCACCGCGACGAACCTGCCGCTCGCCCACATCGAACTCCCCTCCTGGCAACCGCACTCGTTCGTCCCCGCGCTCCCGCACGGGCCGCTCGCCGGCGTGGTCGCCGCCGTCCTCACCGTCACCGCGGTCGCGAGCGTCGAGTCGCTGCTCTCCGCCGTCGCGATCGACCGGATGTCCCGCCGCACCGGCGACCTCGACCGCGAACTGCGCGGCCAGGGCGTCGCCAACGTCGTCAGCGGCCTGGTCGGCGGACTCCCGATCGCCGGGGGCGCGGTCCGCAGCACCGCCAACGTGCGCGCGGGCGGGCAGAGCAGGTGGGCCTCGGTCCTGCACGGCGTCTGGGTGCTCGCGGCCGCCGTGGCGCTGACCGGCGGGCTGCGCCGGATCCCGCTGGCCGCACTGGGTGCGCTGGTGCTGGTCGTCGGACTGCAGATGATGAGCTTCGCGCACATCCGCAAGGTCCACCGGCACCGCGAGTTCCCGGTCTACCTCACCACCGGGCTGGGCGTCGTGGTGTTCGGCGTGCTGTGGGGCGTGACGCTCGGCGCCGCCACCGCCGTCCTGCTCGCGCTCTACCGGCTCACCCGCGCCCATGTGGACGTGCTGGCCGGCCCCGACGGCTCGGTGACGGTCCAGACCCACGGCCCGCTCACCTTCACCGCCGTGCCCCGGCTGAGCCGGGCACTGGCCGGGATCCCCGCCGACGCCGACGTGACGGTGGTCCACGACGGCTCCTTCCTGGACCACGCCGCGTACGAGACGCTGCACAGCTGGCGCTCCGGGCACCAGGCCGCGGGCGGACGGGTCTCGATGGTGACGCGGCGCCAGGACGACGAGGTGCTCGACCCCGACGGGACGGTCCGCGCCGGCAGCTCCCCGGGTCCGCACCGCTGCCGGGCCTGGACGCCCTGGGTGGGCCACCACTGCATCGAGCGGCAGGAGGACCCGCACGGCCGGCTGCTCGACGGCGTCCGGGTGTTCCAGCAGCACACCGCCCCGCTGATCCGGCCCGAGCTCGCCCGGCTGGCCCGGGAGGGCCAGACGCCCTCCCAGCTCTTCCTGACCTGCGCGGACTCCCGGATGGTCACCAGCATGATCACCAACAGCGGCCCCGGCGACCTCTTCACCGTCCGCAACGTCGGGAACCTCGTGCCGGCGCCGTTCGAGCCCGGTGCGGCCGACGACTCGGTGGCCGCCGCGGTGCAGTACGCCGTCGAGGCGCTGGAGGTGCGCTCGATCACCGTCTGCGGCCACTCCGGCTGCGGGGCGATGAAGGCCCTGCTGGACGGCGTCCACGAGCGCCCGGGCACACCGACCCCGCTGACCCGCTGGCTGCGCAACGGCCGCGGCTCGCTCGACCGGCTCCGGCGGGCCCCCGCCGAGTTCGCCGAACGGCCGGTGGTGGACCTCGCCGAGCAGCTCTGCATCACCAATGTCGTCCAGCAGCTGGACCAGCTGCTGGCGAACCCGGCGGTGGAGCGCCGGGTCGAGGAGGGCACCCTGCGCCTGGTCGGGATGTACTTCGACTTCGCGACCGCCCAGGCGTACGTGCTCGACCGCGAGGCCGGCACCTTCAGCCCGGTCCAGGCTCGTCCGGCCGAGGCAGGGCCCGCCAAAGCAAGGCCCGCCGAAGCAGGGCCGGCCGAGGCGCTCGCCGGCGCGGCACCGGGCGCACCGGCGGTGTGCCCGCCCGAAGGAGTGAATGGAATCACGGACCGGGTGTCCGCCGCCGGCAGTGAGGGGGATCCCCGTCTGGCCGCCTGAGAGCCGGGCCCGTGTCCCCGCCGGGCGGGCCGGGGCACGGGCCCACCCCCTCCGACCTCCTGCGACCTCCGCGGCTTCGGCGGCGGCGCCGCTCGACGGTCGGGCCGGCCTTCCCGGTGGCCGCCGGGACGGCCGGCCCGGCGGCCCCCGCGGGGGGCCGCGGGCCGCCCCGCCACCACGACGTCCGTTCGACTCTCGG
>NZ_JBHWGD010000028.1:89710-97940 GCF_042733235.1 Kitasatospora sp. NPDC059722 | reverse complement strand
GGCGAACACCCCTCCGCCCCCGGCACGGCCCGGCTACACTCCCGACCACCAGGCCGCTGACCAGGGAAAACGGAGAACTCTCACTGGAGTACTAGCCCGTCCGGCGCAGTGCCCGACCGGCCAGGTATAGACCAATCCGAACCCCTGCGGCTAGCGTGGACGGCGCCCCCGCCCCCTGCTCCGGAGCCGCACCGTGCAGTCGTCCGTCCTCGCCTTCGCCACCGACCTGCTGGACGAGGGCCCCGACACCTTCTTCGGCAACCTCGCCGACCGTGCCGGGGTCGGCGGCGTCACCCTCGCCTCGGTCTACCACGAGGCCCGGGACGTCTTCCCGCACAACCCCCGCCGGGTGGTCCGCTACCTGGAACCGGGCGCCGCCTACTTCCGCCCCGACCCGGCCCGCTGGCGGGGCCGCCGCCTCGCGCCCGTCCCGTCCACCGCCATCGGCGAGCGCGACCCGTTCGCCGAGGCCGCCGCCGAGGCCCGCCGCCGCGGCCTCGGGCTGCACGCCTGGACGGTGTTCTGCCACAACGACCGGCTCGGCTTCGCCCACCCCGACTGCGCCCCGGCCAACGCCTTCGGCGACCGCCACCTCACCGAGCTGTGCCCGGCGAACCCGGAGGTCCGCGAGTACGCGCACACCCTCGTCGCCGACCTGGCGCGCTACGGCGTGGACGCGGTCCGGGCCGAGTCGCTGCACTTCCACGGCCTGCGCCACGGTTACCACCACGAACGCTATTTCGAGGAGCTCGGTCCCGTCGCCGAGGCGCTGCTCGGCGTCTGCTTCTGCCCGCACTGCCGCACGGCCGCCGCCGGCGCGGGCGTCCCGGCCGACGAGGTCGCCGAGGCCGTGCGCACCGAGCTGCGCCGCCGCCTCGCCGACGAGAGGGCCGCCGCCGAGCCCGGTGCGCTGGACGAGCTCGCGGACGGCGCGTTCGCCGCCTACGTGGACGCCTCCGCCGCGACGGTCACCTCGCTGGCCGCCGAGCTGTCCGCGCAGGCCCGTCGCCACGGCATGCGGCTGAGCTTCATGGACGGCGGCGGCCCCGGCAAGGGCTGGCTGTCCGGCATCGACCTGCCCGCGCTCGCCGGGGCCGCGGACCAGATCGAGACGCTCGGCTACGCGAGGACCCCCGAGGCCGTCCGGGAGAAGATCGCCGCCTTCGCCCTGCACGGCGTCCGCCCGCAGGACATGGCGGTGATCCTGCGCCCGATGTCCTCGGACTGCGACGGCCCGGAGAACCTCGCCGCCAAGCTCGCCGTCCTGCGCGAACTCGGCGTCCCCGAGGTCGAGTTCTACAACTACGGCCTGATGCGTCTGTCCTCGCTCGACCGGATCGGCGCCGCGCTCCGCGCGTAGGACCCACCGCCCGCCCCACCGGCGGCCCCCACCGGCGGCCCTACCGCCGCCGCTTGGACGTCCCGAACAGGCTGCGCGAGATCTCCTGCCCGAGCTGCTTCCCGGCCGAGCGCGCGAGCGACTTCACCGTCGGGTTGTTCAGCAGCGAGCCGAGCAGCCCGCCCGCCCCGGCCTGCGCGCCGGCCCGCCCCGCCTCCCGCGCCGCGTCGCGCGACGGCTCGGGGACGGGCGCCGGCGCGGGTTCGGCGCGCGCCGCCCGGGCCGCGAGCTTCTCGTACGCCGACTCGCGGTCGATCGCGTCCCGGTAGCGCGCCGTCAGCGGAGAGGCGTCCACGAGCGCCCGGAGCGCGCCCTCGTCGACCGGCCCCATCAGCGACTGCGGCGCCCGCAGCCGGGTCGCGGCGACGGGCGTCGGCGCGCCCTTCTCCGACAGGACGGTCACCACGGCCTCCCCGGTGCCGAGCGAGGTCAGCACCTCGCTCAGGTCGTACGAGGACCGGGGGAAGGTGGAGACCGTCGCCTTGAGCGCCTTGGCGTCGTCCGGGGTGAACGCGCGCAGCGCGTGCTGCACCCGGTTGCCGAGCTGGGCGAGGACGTCGGCGGGCACGTCCTTCGGGGTCTGGGTGACGAAGAAGATCCCGACGCCCTTGGAGCGGATCAGCCGCACGGTCTGGGTGATCGCCTCCAGGAAGGCCTTGGACGCGCCCTTGAACAGCAGGTGCGCCTCGTCGAAGAAGAACACCAGCTTGGGCTTGTCGAGGTCGCCGACCTCGGGCAGCTCCTGGTAGAGGTCGGCGAGCAGCCACATCAGGAAGGTGGAGAACAGCCGCGGCCGGTCCTGCACCGCGGGCAGCTCCAGCACCGAGACGACGCCCCGGCCGTCCGCCGCGGTGCGCAGCAGCTCGGCGGTGTCGAACTCGGGCTCGCCGAAGAACGCCCCGGCGCCCTCGTTCTCCAGCACCGTCAGGGCGCGCAGGATCACCCCGGCGGTGGCCGACGAGAGCCCGCCCACGGTCCGCAGCTCCTCCTTGCCCTCGGGGGAGGTGAGGAAGCCGATGACGGCGGTGAGGTCCTTGAGGTCGTACAACTCCAGGCCGGCCCGGTCGGCGTAGTGGAACACCAGGCTGAGCGAGGACTCCTGGGTCTCGTTCAGGTCCAGCACCTTGGACAGCAGCAGCGGCCCGAAGCTGGTGACGGTGGCCCGGACCGGGATGCCGGTGCCCTCGCCGCCGAGCGAGAAGAACTCGGCGGGGCAGCCCGTGGCCGTCCACTCCTGGCCGACCTCGGCCGCCCGCGCGGCGGTGCGCTCGCTCGGCGCGCCGGGCGCGGACACCCCGGAGACGTCCCCCTTGACGTCGGCGAGGAACACCGGCACGCCCTGGGCCGAGAGCTGTTCGGCGATCAGCTGGAGGGTCTTGGTCTTGCCGGTGCCGGTCGCGCCCGCGACCAGCCCGTGCCGGTTGAGCACGGCGAGCGGGATGCGCACCTGGGCGTCGGGGTAGGCCGTGCCGTCCAGGAGCACCGCGCCGAGGTCGAGGGCGGGCCCGGTGAAGGCGTACCCGTCGGCGATCTCCCGGACGGCCGGCGGGGTGAGGGCGGAGGACATCGGGGCACACTCCTGGGCAGAGCGGGACCGGGCCGCGCCAATGGGGCGGAACCCGGTCGGAAATCGTGGGCGAAGTTCGCGACATTTCCCATCAAACAGCCGCAAACGTCCACCCGCAGTTCACACCCGAGCGCGTGGCGGCGTCGCGGCTGCTGCGCCATCCGCCGTCCGAACGGTAGGCTTTCCGTGTGATCTTCAAGCGCATCGGCAATGGGCGGCCGTACCCGGATCACGGCCGGACCAGCACCCGCCAGTGGGCCGACGTCGCCCCGCGCCCGGTGCGACTCGACCAGTTGGTGACCACCAAGGGCCAGCTCGACCTCGAAACCCTGCTGGCCGAGGATTCGACCTTCTACGGGGACCTCTTCGCCCACGTGGTGAAGTGGCGCGGCGACCTCTACCTGGAGGACGGGCTGCACCGGGCCGTACGGGCCGCGCTGCAGCAGCGCCAGGTGCTGCACGCCCGTGTCCTCGACATGGAGTGACGGGCCCGCCCGCACGCTTCCGGACCGCCCCCTCGCCGCCGAGGCGGAGGGCGGTCCCGTCGTACCCGGGCGCCTCCGCACGCCCCTCTCGTACACCCTTTCGGGTAGCCGGGTACTCCAGATGATGATCGTTTAGTACCTTCGCAGGCAACGGGCACTAATCTGCTGACTACGGCCGCGACCTGGGGAACCGACCCCTCCGGCCGACTCGTCGTCATCCCGAGATCCCGTGTCATCCCGACCCCGCCCCGGCACCGAGGGGGAGACAAACCGTGAGCATGTTGACTCCCCAAGGCCTCAAGGGGAAGCAGTACCGCGTCACCGGCAACGCCTATCCGCGTCTCGGCCGGCCGCCCAAGAAGAGCCGCAAGGTGATCGCCGGGCTCGCGGCGCTGCTCGCGCTGGCCCTCATCGGACTCGGCGGCGTGCAGCTCTACGACATCTTCACCGGCAAGAACAAGCACACCAGCGCGCAGGCCTGCGCCACGCCCTCCGGCAAGGCGCTGGCCGCCCCCACCCCGGGGGCCACGCCGGGCGCACCCGCCGCCTCCGGCGCGCCGGGCGACCCGCACGCGATCCCGCAGCCGGCCACGATCACCGTGAACGTCTACAACGCGACCACGAAGGCCGGCCTCGCCGGACGGACCGCCGACGAGCTGAAGAAGCGCGGCTTCACCATCGGCAAGGTCGGCAACGCCCCGGCCGAGCTGGACAAGAAGGTGCCCGGCACCGCCCAGGTGATCGCCGGCCCGGCCGGCGCCGGCGCGTCCACCCTGCTCAGCTCGCAGATCGCGGGGGCCACCGCCACCGCCGACGCGCGGACCGACGCCAGCGTGGACTTCGTCATCGGCGACAGCTACAACGCCCTCCTGGACGAGACCCAGGCCGCCGCCGCGCTCGCCCTGGCCACCAAGCCCTCCCCCACCCCGACCGCCACCGGCAGCTGCTGAGCGCGCGGCGCGCACGGCGCACACGGACGCGGAGAGCCCCCCGGCAGTGCGCCGGGGGGCTCTCGGTCGTTCGGGGGATCGTGCGTCAGCCGGCGGTGCCGTAGAGGCGGTCGCCCGCGTCGCCGAGGCCGGGGACGATGTAGCCGTTCTCGTTCAGGCGCTCGTCCAGGGCGGCGGTGACCACGGTGACCGGCAGGTCCGCCAGCTCCCGCTTCATCACCTCGACGCCCTCCGGCGCGGCCAGCAGGACCACGGCGGTGACGTCGGTGGCGCCGCGCTCGATCAGCATCCTGATCGCCGCGACCAGGGTGCCGCCGGTGGCCAGCATCGGGTCGAGCACGTAGACCTGGCGGCCGGAGAGGTCGTCCGGCATCCGGGTGGCGTAGGTGGAGGCCTCCAGGGTCTCCTCGTTGCGGACCATGCCGAGGAAGCCGACCTCGGCGGTCGGCAGCAGGCGGGTCATCCCGTCCAGCATGCCGAGGCCGGCGCGCAGGATCGGGACCACCAGCGGACGGGGGTAGCTGAGGCGGGTGCCGGTGGTGACCGCCACCGGCGTGGTGACCTCCACCTCGTCGGTGCGGACGTCCCGGGTGGCCTCGTACGCGAGGAGGGTCACCAGCTCGTCGGTCAGGCGACGGAAGGTCGGCGAGTCGGTGCGCTCGTCGCGCAGGGTGGAGAGCTTGTGGGCGACCAGGGGGTGGTCGACGACGTGGAGACGCATGTACCGAGGTTAGCCCGGCCCTGGACGCCTGTACGACACGCCGCGGGCCCGCGGCGCGCGGCGGGGCTCACTCTGCCGTGACACGCCGTGACGCACGGCGAATGTCAGGACGGAACCGGTCGCCGTGGTATCAACCGGGCCGTTCTGGGAATGTCACGTCTTATGACGAGCAACCCGAAGGCCGGGGACGGCTCGGCGGAGGAGCCCAGGGGCCCCTCGGGCGGCCGCGCGGGCCCGCCCGCGAGCCCCCAGGAGACCGAGGCGGAGCGCCGCAAGCGGCGGGCCGTCTTCCTCCGCGAGCTCACCGAGGCGCGCGAGCTGCGGGAGCGGGTCCAGCCCAGGCGGACCAAGGAGCGCCGGATGCGCGAAGCGATGCGGATGCGAACCTTCCGGATCTGAGGCGGTTCCGGAGGGCCCGGGTCCGCCGTTCGGCCGTCCCCGGACGGTCGGGGCGGCGCGCGGCCGGCCGCCGGCCGACGCTTCCGACACGACCTGCAAAGACGCGCTGCCGAACACCCCCCGCGAGGGCGGGCTTTCTGTCACGATTCCGATGGGACGGTCCGAACAGCGGACCGCCTCTGGCGCGGGGGCGGCCAGATGTTCGCGTCGCCCGTGCGCGCCGACAGCCGAGACCGATGATCTTGGGAGTGTCCCTGGTGGCGTATTTCGCTGCAGTGCTTGCTCGCTCCGAGGACGGGTGGGACGTGAGCGAGACGGAGCTCGACGACGTCGAAACCCTGGCCGATCTGGCCGACCTGGCCCGCGACGCCGCGCAGGACGACGACAGCGTCCTGATCTTCATCGAACAGGAGGACGCCTGGTTCGCCATCGTCCGGGTGGACGGTGAGGAGGACCCGCGGATCTTCGTGTCGGACGGCGCCGCCGCCGCCCGCAGCTCGTACGGCTCGGTCCTCACCGACGAGCTGGTCGACCAGGCCGGCGAGAGCGAGTTCGGCGACCTCGACCACCTGGTCGTGGAGCTGGAGGACAGCGAGGAGGCGGAGGAGGCCGACGAGGCCGCCGACGACGCGGCCCCGCACGGCGGCGTCCCGGTCGGCCCGCTCGGCGACTCCCACCTGCTGACCGAGTTCGGCCTGCCCTCCGAGGAGCTGCTCGCCCTCAGCGGCGAGGGCGCCGTGCCGGGCGACGCCCTGGAGGAGATCGCCGAGGCCCTCGGCTGCGGCGAGGTCCTGGAAGCGGTCCGGTAGCGGGCAGCGGGCCGACCGGTGTCCGCCGCCGGATGCCCGACACTGGATGCCATGCAGTCCGCCACCCCCGCAGCCCTCCCGATCACCCCGCTGCCCGCTCCCGTCCGCCCCGACCCGGTCCGTGACCGCTGGGCGGCGCCGATGCGCCTCGCGATGGCCGAGGCCGCCCTGGCGCCGGCCACCGGCGACGTCCCGGTCGGGGCGCTCGTCCTGGGCCCGGACGGCGAGGTGATCGGGCGCGGCCACAACGAGCGCGAGGCGGTCGGCGACCCGACCGCGCACGCCGAGGTGGTCGCGATCCGCCAGGCGGCGGACAAGGTCGGGCAATGGCGGCTCGGTGGCTGCACGCTGGTCGTCACGCTGGAGCCCTGCACGATGTGCGCCGGCGCGATCGTGCTGTCCCGGATCGACCGGGTGGTCTACGGCGCCCTGGACGAGAAGGCCGGCGCGGCCGGCTCGCTCTTCGACGTGATGCGCGACCGGCGGCTCAACCACCGCCCCGAGGTGATCTGGGGCGTCCTCGCCGACGAGTGCGGCGAGCAGCTGCGCGCGTTCTTCGGCGACCACCGCGAAACCCCCCGCTGAAGGTCCGCCGGGATACGGATTTCGTGACCGCCGCACCCGTCCGGTAGAGTTCCTCTCGGTAGCGTGTCCGAGCGGCCAAAGGAGCACGCCTCGAAAGCGTGTGTGGGGGCAACTCCACCGTGGGTTCGAATCCCACCGCTACCGCCAGAAAGCCCGAGGGCCCGTCCGATCCGGACGGGCCCTCGGCGTTTCCGCGCACCCTCGTGACGCGGAAAGGGCTCCGCACCCGGGGCCGATGACCACCAACGCCCTTGTCGAGTACGGAGCCTGGAGGGGGGAGCGGTTCGGGGGGACCAACCGCTCCCCCGACGGAGTCCCACAACCGGTGCCGCGGTCGGGGGAGGAGCCGCGGCACCCGGTCCCACAGCGGGGAGCTCCGGATCCACGCACCGGGAATTCCTGCCAGATCCCCGGTACGCCATCCATCCTGCCGCCCGGTCCGCCCGCGGGCACCCGGAGAAAGACCCCACTCGCGGGGACCTTCGTCCCGCCGGGCGAACGCGTCGCACACTTGATAGCCCGTCCGGTGGATAAGCTGCCCCTGCAGGGCCGCTCGGGGACCCGGATGACGGCGGCCCACGGCTGGGAGGAAGGTCACCCGATGGCGCAGGCGAAGAAGATCGGCATGGTCCTCCTGCTCGTCTTCGTCCTCTACTCGATCATCACCTCGCCGGCCCGCTCGGCCGAGCTCGTCCAGTCGGGCTTCGAGGGCATCTCGAACGCCGCCAAGGCCGTCGGCACCTTCATGACCGGGCTGATCAAGTGACCGCCCCGGGCGGGTGACCGCCCCGGGCGCCGGACGGGCCCGACCAGGGGGCGGACGGCCGCGGAGGCGCCGCTGCACACCGGCTACGGTGGGCGGGACCCTCTGTACCCCCGTCCGCGAGGAGCGGCATCGTGATCCGGCACCTGGTCCTGTTCAAGCTCAACGAAGGCGTCAGCAAGGACGACGAGCGCGCGCTCGCGGGCGCCGAGGCGTTCGCCGGGCTCGGCTCGGTGATCCCCGAGCTGCGCGAGTGGGAGTGCGCCTGGAACACCACCGAGCGCGACATCGCGTACGACTACGCGATCAACAGCCTGGTCGAGGACCGCGACGCGCTCCAGGCCTACCTGACCCACCCGGCCCACCAGGCCGCGGCCGGCCAGTGGCGCGAGTTCGCCACCTGGGTGATCGCGGACATCGAGGTCTGATACCACCATCCGCCCGGGGCGCTTCCCCCGGACGGATCGCGGCGCCCCCCCCCCGGGCCCGGCGGGGGGCCCCCGGGCCGGCGGGGCCGAACCCGGCGGGGCCGCCCCCCCCCGGCCCCGGGCG
>NZ_JBHWGD010000028.1:75788-89700 GCF_042733235.1 Kitasatospora sp. NPDC059722 | reverse complement strand
TCACACCCCACCCGGCAATCCCTGATATCGTTGTGTCTGGGGGGATGGTTTTTGTTTAAAACACACCGGCCGGGGGGGGGCGCCGCGGTCCGTCCGGGAACGATCCTTGCGGCGCCTCCCCGATCGGCCCCGTGCAGGCCCGGCACCGCATCAACACACCTCCACCGGGTGCTTGCCCGACCTGCGCCCGCCTTGTGATGCTATGACCGGTTTTGCCGGACATGGCGAGGTGAAGAACCAGCCACGACACCCGCTCCGCAGGGCCCGCCGTAGTCGACTTTGGGAGGGGTGACGTGTCCGTGGACGAGGCGCTCGCGGGGATCATCAGTCCGGCCGGCGAGCTCCGGCCGGACGGCCTGCGCGGCCCCGGCGGACGCCCGGTGGTCGACGTCCGGACGCTGACCCGGGTGCTGTTCGAGCGCCTGGCCGAGCTCCCCCCCGACGCGCCCGAGCGCGAGCGGGTGCGCGCCGCGCTCATCGAGGTGAACATCCCGCTGGTGCGCTACGCGGCCACCCGCTTCCGCAGCCGCAGCGAGCCCATGGAGGACGTCGTCCAGGTCGGCACCATCGGCCTGATCAACGCGATCGACCGGTTCGACCCCACCCGGGGCGTCCAGTTCCCCACCTACGCGCTGCCCACCATCCTCGGCGAGATCAAGCGCTACTTCCGGGACAACGTCCGCACGATGCACGTCCCGCGCCGGCTCCAGGAGCTGTGGGTGCAGGTCAGCGGCGCCATGGAGGAGCTGACGGTGCTGCACGGACGGGCCCCCAAGGTGCCCGAGATCGCCGCGAGCCTGCGCATCCCCGAGGAGGACGTCCGGGCCTGCCTGGACGCCGGGCGGGCCTACAACGCGGCGTCCCTGGAGGCGGCCCAGGAGCACGAGGGCGGGCTCGCCCTGCTGGACCGCCTCGGCTACGAGGACTCCGCGCTCGCCGAGGTCGAGCACCGGGACGTGGTCCGCCACCTGCTGGTCCAGCTGCCCGAGCGGGAGCGACGGATCGTCATGCTGCGATTCTTCGCCAACCTGACCCAGTCCCAGATCAGCACCGAGCTCGGGATGTCGCAGATGCACGTCTCCCGGCTGCTCTCGCGGATCCTGACGAGGCTTCGCACCGGCAACTCCTGGGAAGAGTGACATCGCTCCGCGTTACCGCCGCGTGACATCTTGCGACGATCGGGTTTGCCGGGGATCGTGTGCCGGTATGGAGGGGGAGGGCCGTCGCCGGGAACATCCGCGCGTCGGCGCCCGTTCAACCGTCAGTCACAAGGGGGTGGGCGCATGTCCGGAGAGCTGGGCACTGCGGAGATCCACGCTGGTCAGGCCAACAGCACCGCGGTCGCCGAGGAGCGCATCCCGCTGCAGCGGGGGCCGTCCACCGCACCGCCCGTCCCCGACACGCCCCCCGCGGCGTCAGCCGGCGCCGGGCTGGACACCCGCACGCTCTCCCGCTCGCTCTTCCTGCGGCTGGCCGCCGTGGAGCCCGGCAGCGCGGAGCACGCCTACGTCCGCGACACCCTGATCGAGCTCAACCTGCCGCTGGTCCGCTACGCCTCGGCGCGCTTCCGCAGCCGCAACGAGCCGATGGAGGACATCGTCCAGGTCGGCACGATCGGGCTGATCAAGGCGATCGACCGGTTCGACCCGGAGCGCGGGGTGGAGTTCCCCACCTTCGCGATGCCCACGGTGGTCGGCGAGATCAAGCGCTTCTTCCGGGACACCAGCTGGTCCGTCCGGGTGCCGCGGCGCCTCCAGGAGCTGCGGCTCGCCCTCACCAAGGCCGGCGACGAACTGGCCCAGCGGCTGGACCGCTCCCCCACCGTGCCCGAGCTGGCCGCCTGCCTCGGCGTCAGCGAGGAGGACGTGGTCGAGGGACTCGCGGTCGGCAACGCCTACACCGCGAGCTCGCTCGACTCCAGCCCGAGCGAGGAGGACGGCGACGGGCCGCTGGCCGAGCGGCTCGGCTACGAGGACCTCGCGCTGGAGGGCGTCGAGTACCGGGAGTCGCTCAAGCCGCTGCTGGCCAAGCTGCCGCCGCGCGAGCGCCGGATCATCATGCTGCGCTTCTTCGGGAACCTGACCCAGTCGCAGATCGGCGAGGAGATCGGGATCTCCCAGATGCACGTCTCCCGGCTGCTCACCAAGACCCTCACCCAGCTCCGGGAGGGGCTCATCAGCGAGGGCTGACGAGCGCGGCGGGGCTCAGCCCGCCGCGCCGTCCAGCAGGTTGTCGCGGAGCCCGGCCAGCACGCCGTCGTCCAGGCCGAGGCCGTCGTGCCAGAACGCCTCGAAGCCGGACCAGCCGGCCTCGATCTCCTCGAAGGCCGCCGTCAGGTAGGCGGCGTCGGCCCGGAACACCGGCAGCAGCAGCCGCGGCTCGTGCATCAGGCCCCGGGTGCCGAAGTCGTCCATCACCCGCGCGACGACCGGCGCCGCGCGCTCGTTGGTCAGCAGGTAGTCCGCGACGACGGCCTCGCGGTCGACGCCCAGGGCGGTCAGCAGCAGCGCCGAGACCCAGCCGGTGCGGTCCTTGCCGGCCGTGCAGTGGAACAGCAGCGGCGGGCCGTCCGGGGCGGCCAGCAGGCGCAGCACGTCCGCGAACCGTTCGCGTGCGAGCCCGTCGGTGACGAACCAGCGGTAGAGCCCGGTCATCATCGCGGCGGCGCGGCCGTCGCCGAGCAGCGCGCGCTGCCTCGCCGGGCTGCGGTCGGCCAGGGCGTCGCGCAGCGTCACGTAGATGTCGAAATCGGGCGCGAACACCGGGAGATGGTGCAGGGTCACGCCGTCCTCGGCGTCCGGTTCGACGGTCAGCGCGGTGCCCGCGGGGAGGTCGCGGGCGAGCTCGGGGACGGGGAGTCCGGGGACGCGGTCGGGGCCGGCCTCGCGGACCTCGTCGAGGCTGCGGAGGTCGACCACGCGGCGCAGCCCGAGGGCCCGGAGCGCGTTCAGGTCATCCTCGGTGACGTGGTTCAGGCCATCGCTGCGCAGGACCGTCCCGGGGCGAAGGACCCTTCCGTCGGCCGTCCGGCAGCCCCCCAGATCGCGGGCATTGACCGCGCCGCGCAGACCGAGACTGCGCCCGACCTGGGGCATTCCGTTCCACTTGGACACCGCATTCCGGACGCCGCCGAATCCCCCGGCCTCGGTCTGCTGATCGGCCATGCGGGCGCCTCCATTGCATATTCGGACTGTCACATGGCACAGCGGTGCCCGATATTGCATGAACCTGCCCAATGCGGCGGCGAGATGTGCGAGAGTGTCATGCGCAACGACCCCAGTGTAGGTGTCCGCCGGGCCCCACCACCTCGCCCGAGCGGTAACAACGCTTGGTAACGACGCGTAGCACTCAGGTTCCGGTTTTTCATTTTCAATTCATCATTTGCATGGCCGATGCTGTTCCGGTCACAATCAGCGCCTTCATGGCTTCGCCATGAACGTTGGTAACAGGTTTGCTGCACTCTCGCCCAATTGGTCCCTCGCGGAGCCGACCCTCGACCAGGATGGGCGCCGGGCAGTCCTGCTGCCCGCGAACAGCTACAGGGCAGGCGACCGCCGAGCAGCGATGCGCCTGTCCCAAGGGGAGGATCACCATGGGTCGAGCGACCCGAAGAGTTGCCGCCTGCGCGGCGGCAGTTCTGCTGGCCAGCGGCCTGCAGATCACCCTGGCCCACGGCGACACCACGACGCCGAGGATCGACCTCACCGTCCTCGTCATCGACGACGGCGGTCCCTCCGTCGCGGCCATCACGGCCGAACTGAAGAGCCAGGGCACCCCGTACAAGGTCGTCACCCTCAGCGACCCCAACCGCCCCGTCATCAACGCCGCTTTCCTGAGCGACACGATCAACGGGCTGCCGCGGGGCAAGTACCAGGGCATCGTGATGCCCAACGAAAACCCCTTCGCCAACTCGCCGGCCGAGATGACGGCGATCGCGACGTACGAGGCGGCATTCAACGTCCGCCAGATCGACGCGTACACGTTCGCCAGCCCGGCGGTCGGTCTGAACTGGGCCCAAAATCCCGGTTACATTGGCACCTTGGACGGTTTCCAGGCCGCCACCACCACCGCCGGCACTTCGGGCCCGTTCGGCTACCTGAAGGGCGCCGTGCCCTTCGAGGACAACGACCCGAACGTCAGCGAGAGCTACGGGTACCTCGCCACCCCCCTGGCGAGCCTCCCGGCCGGCGCCTCGTTCACCCCGCTCGTCGACGCCCCGATCCCGGGCGCCTCCTCGCGCGGCTCGCTGGTCGGTGAGTACACCCACGACGGCCGCAAGGAACTGGTCGTCACGTTCGTCTACAACCAGTACCAGCAGCAGTACCGCCTGCTGGCGCGCGGCATGGTCGACTGGATCACCCAGGGCGTCCACCTCGGGTACGACCGCAACTACTTCGCGGCCCACATCGACGACGTCCTCCTGGCGGACGACCGCTGGTCGACCACCCTGAAGTGCACCCCCGGCGACGTGACCTGCCCGCCCGGCACCCCGGACACCGGCACCCCGATCCGGATGAGCCCCGCCGACGCGCAGTACGCCAAGCAGTGGATGACCACGAACAACTTCACGCTGGACCTGCTGTACAACGGCGGCGGCAGCGAGGACTGGAAGGCCGACCACAGCACCACGGTCGACCCGACGGCGCAGCAGCTGATCGCCGACCAGAACAGCTACCGCTGGGTCAACCACACCTACAGCCACCCGTACCTGGGCTGCGTCCAGGACGTCACCGTGGTGCCGTGGCGCTGCACCAAGGACGCCACCGGCAACACCGTCTGGGTCGACCAGAACACCATCCAGACCCAGGTCAAGAACAACTTCGACTGGGCCACCAAGAACGGCCTCACCAAGGTCGACCCGCAGGTCCTCGTCACCGGCGAGCACTCCGGGCTGCTGACCGCCCCGCAGGAGACCAGCGACAACCCGAACCTGGCGCCGGCGCTGGCCGCCAACGGCATCAGGTTCACCGGCAGCGACGCCTCCCGCGAGTCCGGCCAGCGGGCCGTCGGCCCCTCCACGCTGACCGTGCCGCGCTACCCGATGAACGTCTTCTACAACGCCGGCTCGGCGGTGGAGGAGACCGACGAGTACAACTGGATCTACACCAGCAAGGCCAACGGCGGCAGCGGGATCTGCGAGAACAACCCCAGCTCCACCTGCCTGCCCAAGCCGCTGGACGTCAACACCGGCTTCCAGTCGTACATCGTGCCGCTCGAGGCGCGGATCGACCTCGGCCACATCATGAGCAACGACCCGCGGCCGCACTACATCCACCAGTCGAACCTCTCCGAGGGCCGGATCATCTACCCGGTGCTGGAGAAGATCCTCGGCAACTACCGCGCGCTCTACGCCGACAGCGCCCCCGTCGTGAACCTCGGCGAGCGCGAGATCGGCCAGGAGTTCCAGAAGCGCGGGGCCTGGAGCGCGGCCGTCGCCGCCGGCCAGGTGACCGCCTACAAGATCGGCAACAACGTCACCGTCTCCGCGCCGGCCGGCGTTCAGATCGAGGCCACCATGCCGACGGGAACTACTCAGAAGCTGGCCATCGGTTCGACCGCTTTCGGTTCCGCCTACGCCGGTACGCTTTCCGGCTGGGTGGCGCCGGGCGCGCTGCAGAGCTCCGTCACGCTGCAGCTGTCCTCGGGTGCCACTCCGGCGGCCCCGGCCGCCGTCGCGCCGAGCGTCGCGGCCAAGTCCGTCCCGGCCCCGGCCCCGGCCGACAAGAAGGTGGTTCCCCAGGGCGTCGCCACCCCGGTCCCCGCCGGCCCCAGCGACACCACCCGCACCAAGGCTCCGGTCCTGGTCCCGGGCAGCGGAACCCCGGTGCCCGGCAAGGGCGTCCAGCAGAACGGCAACGGCGGCGCAGCCGGTGTCGTGAAGAGCTCCGTGGCCTCCGGGGGGACGGCCGGGCTCAACAAGAAGCAGGCCGGCAAGCCCGGCTCCCGGTAACACGCAAGACCCGATGGTGGGGCCGGCGCCGGCGAACCCGGCCCGGCCCTGCCACGGCTCACGTTCCGGCCACCCAGGCCGGACACCCGACGCAAGAACAGGAGGGGGGACAGGAGATGCGCGTCACCCTGCTCACCGAGGGGACGTATCCGCACCAGCACGGCGGCGTGAGCGTCTGGTGCGACCAGCTCGTTCAGGGCATGCCCGACGTGGACTTCGACATCATCGCCGTCACCGGAACCGGTCACGAGCCGCTCGCCTGGGAGCTGCCCGCCAACGTCCGGTCCGTCACCACCGCACCGCTGTGGGGCCCGGCCGCCGAGGCCAGGGCGCCGCGCGGCAGCGAGATGCGGCGCTTCCTCAACGCGTACGAGCGCTTCCTGCACTCCATCCTCGACCCGGTCTACACCACCCACTTCGGCACCGAGCTGTACGGCTTCGCCGACCTCGCCCGGCGCGGACTGCTCAGCCCCGCGCTGCGCAGCGAGCGGGCCCTGCGCACCCTCCAGCACGTCTGGACCCGCGACTACCTCCCCACCGCCGTCTCCCGGCCCACCCTCCACGACGCCCTGAACGCCACCGACCTCCTGGAGCACGCGCTGCGCCCGCTGTCGGTCGAGCCGCCGACGGACGGCGTCGCCCACGCGGCCAGCGGCGGCCTGGCCACGCTCCCGGGGCTGATCGCCGCCCAGCAGTACGGCGTACCGTTCCTGCTCACCGAGCACGGCATCTACCTGCGCGAGCGCTACCTCGGCTACCGCACCGGCCCGTACCGCTGGCCGGTCAAGGCGCTGCTGCTCGGCTTCTACCGGATGCTCGCCGAGGAGAGCTACCGGCAGGCCGCCCTCGTCACCCCCGGCAACCGGTACAACCGGCGCTGGGAGGAGCGCGGCGGCACCCCGTCGGAGAACATCCGGACCGTCTACAACGGCGTGGACCCGGCGGCCTTCCCGCCCGCCGGACCCGAGCCGCAGACCCCGACCCTCAGCTGGGCCGGCCGGGTCGACCCGATCAAGGACCTGGAGACGCTGATCCGCGCCTTCGCCATCGTCCAGCGGGAGATCCCCGAGGCGCGACTGCGGCTCTTCGGTGGCACTCCCAAGGGCGGCGAGGCGTACCGGGACGGCTGCATAGCCCTGGCCGCCGAGCTCGGCATCGCCGACTCGGTGGCCTTCGAGGGCCGCGTCGCCGACATCACCGACGCGTACGCGGCGGGCAACGTGGTCATGCTCTCCAGCATCAGCGAGGGCTTCCCGTTCACCCTCATCGAGGCGATGTCCTGCGGCCGCGCGACCGTCTCGACGGACGTCGGCGGCGTGCGCGAGGCCGTCGGCGACACCGGCCTGGTCGTCCCGCCGCGCGAGCCCGAGCCGATGGCCGCCGCCGCGATCGAGCTGCTGCGCGACGCCGAGCGGCGCGGGCGGCTCGGCGAGCAGGCCCGGCTGCGGGTCATCGAGCAGTTCACGCTGCGCCAGAACATCGACGGCTTCCGGGGCATCTACACCGAGCTCCTCGGCACCGCCCGCTGGATGCCCGAGGGCGTGGTGGCCGTCGGCGACGACGTCCCGACCGACTGGGACCAGCAGCTCGCCGTCGCCCGGCCCCAGCCGAGCGAGGTGGGGGCGTGAACGAGCGCAGCAAGAGAACCATGAAGAGGTGCGCGTTCCGCGAAGCGGCCGCCGAGTGCAGCGAGGTGGGCGCATGAGCGGTCCCATTCGCCTCGTTCCGGACGAGGCCGGCGCCGACCGGACGATGCAGCTGCGCACGCTGCCGCGGGGGCGCCGCCGCCCGGTCCTGCCGGCCCAGCCGGCGCCCGAGGAGGAGCTCGGCCTCTCCGCGGACCCGCTGGACGAACTCGCCGAGCGGCTGCGCGACGTCTGCGCCGACGCCGTCCACCCCTTCGAGATCGCGGCCTTCCTGGAGTCCGACGGCCTCTCCGACGAGCAGGCCGCGCTCCTGTACGGCCGCCCCGACGCCTTCACCGTCGCCGAGGAGCTGTTCGAGAAGGTCGAGCGCCGCTACCCCGGCCCGAGCTCCGAGTTCGCCAACCCCTGGCGGGCCGACCCCTGGCGCTGCGTCGTGCGCGGCCTGGTGTTCGCCCTGCCCGGGCTCGGCTACCTGCTCGGCGCCAACCTGTTCGCGGCCACCCGGATGCGTTTCGGCCTGCCCTCGGGCATGCTCGCGCTGACCGTCGCCACCGTCGCCAGCTGGGCCTTCAACCAGGCGCTCGCGCACCGCGCGTACCGCTGGCTCAGCCGGTTGCGGCGCCGGGACTCCGCGGTCTGCCTGAGCATCGGCGCACCGATCGGCGCGCTGATCGCCTCCGCCGCGGCGTACGTCGTCGGCGGGCCGCTCGCCTCCCTGCTGTTCGCCGCCGGGCAGTCCGCCTACCTGGGCGCGGCGACCGTGCTGCTGGTGCTCGGGCGGGAGAAGTTCCTGCTGCTGGCGCTGGCACCGGCCTCGATCGGCGCGGGCGTGGTGCTCGCGGTGGACGTCCCGCAGGTCGTCCGGACGGTGGTCCTGCTGAGCTCGCTCGTGCTGGCCGTCGGCCTGGCGGTCCGCGAGCTCGTCAACTGCATCCGCGGTGACAAGGAGGCCAAGGACGCCGCCGCGGCCAGGCTGCAGCTCCGTCAGGAGATCCCGCACCTGCTGTTCGGCCTGGCCTGCGGCACCCTCACCCTGATCGCCGGCCTCGGCGTGACCATCCACCAGGCGGTCGAGACCGGCGCCGCGCGGGGCGCCCACACCGCCCCCACCGGCCCGGCCATGATCGCCCTGACGCTCAGCCTCGGCCTCGCCGAGTGGCTGCTCTTCCGCTACCGGGCGATGGCCGTCGCCGCGCTGCGGGTCAGCCACACCTCCGGCGAGTTCGTCCGCCGCACCGGCGGGGTGCTGCTCGGCTGCCTCTTCATCTACCTCACCACCGTGGCCGCGCTGGACGCCGCCGCGACCGTGCTGTGGCCCGGCGCCCCCGCGCTCGGCGTCCCGCAGCTCGGCGCGCTGCTGCTCCTCGGCGGCTCGCTCTGGCTGGCGCTGCTGCTGAACGCCTTCGGGCTCAGCTGGAGCACCGCCCTCATCTGTCTGGCCGCCGCGGGTGCCGAGAGCGCCGGGCTGCTGACCGGTGCGGATCCGACCCTCCTGCAGCTGATCGGCTGCGGGACGGCCGCCTTCGTCCTCACCGCCATCGCCGGGCCCGTGCTCGGCCGCACCACCCAGCACCGCTGAACACCACCGAAGAACACGCACGACCGAACCACGTGCCCGGCCGGACGCACACCGCAGCGCCGGCCGACAACACCACCGGCCGGACCGCGACAGGCCCGGCCGCTCCCCCGAGAAGCAGAAAGCGAATCACGCATGAGCAGCGTCGCCGTCACCGGAGCCGAGGGTTTCATCGGCTCCCACCTCGTCGAGACCCTGGTCGCCGACGGGCACCAGGTCCGCGCGATGGTCCAGTACAACTCCTTCTCCTCGTTCGGCTGGCTGGAGACCCTGCCGAAGGACGTGCTGGACTCGGTCGAGATCATCCTGGGCGACGTCCGGGACCCGGGTTCGGTCATCGACCTGGTCAAGAACACCGAGACCGTCTACCACCTGGCCGCCCTGATCGCGATCCCGTACTCCTACCGGGCCCCGCACTCGTACGTCGACACCAACGTCACCGGCACCCTGAACGTGCTGGAGGCGGTGCGCCACCTGGGCATCCAGCGCCTGGTGCACACCTCGACCAGCGAGACCTACGGCACCGCGCAGACCGTGCCGATCACCGAGGAGCACCCGATCAACACCCAGTCCCCGTACGCCGCCTCCAAGGCGGGCGGGGACCGGCTGGCCGACAGCTACTACGCCAGCTTCGAGACCCCGGTCGTCACCCTGCGCCCGTTCAACACCTTCGGCCCGCGCCAGTCGATGCGCGCCGTCATCCCGACCGTGATCGCCCAGGTCGCCGCCGGCCAGACCGAGATCACCCTCGGCGACCTGCGCCCGACCCGCGACTTCATGTTCGTCAAGGACACCGCGAACGCCTTCCGCACCGTCGGCACCGCGCCCGCCGAGGCCGTGGTCGGCCGGACCTTCAACGCCGGCACCGGCGGCGAGATCTCGGTGGGCGACCTGGTCACCCTGGTCGGCAAGCTGATGGGCGTCGACCTCGTGGTCAAGGAGGACGAGCAGCGCATCCGTCCGACCAACTCCGAGGTCATGCGCCTGGTCGCGGACGCCACCAAGCTGCGCGAGGCGACCGGCTGGGCGCCCGGCTTCAGCCTGGAGCAGGGCCTGGAGCAGACCATCGAGTTCTTCCAGGACCCGGCCAACCTGGCCCGCTACAAGACCGACATCTACAACGTCTGACCCGCCGCACCGATCCAGCCATCTCTGGTTCTCAAGGCTCGTGTCCTGCACATACCTTCCGTGGGGGAAACACCATGCATGCAGTGATCCTGGCCGGCGGTAAGGGCGTCCGTCTCCGCCCGTACACCACCGCGCTCCCCAAGCCGCTCGTCCCGATCGGCGACCAGCACGCGATCCTGGAGATCGTGATGCGCCAGCTCGCCGCCGCGGGCTTCAAGACCGTCACCCTGGCCATCGGCCACCTCGGCCACATCATCCGCGCGTACGTCGGCAACGGCTCCCAGTGGGGCCTGCGCGTCGGCTACGCCGTCGAGGACAGCCCGCTCGGCACCATGGGCCCCCTGCTCACCATGCAGGACCGCCTGCCCGAGCACTTCCTGGTGATGAACGGCGACATCCTCACCGACCTGGACTTCGCCGGGGTGCTCAAGCACCACGAGACGTCCGGCGCTCCGCTGACCATCGCCACCTACGCCCGCCAGGTGAAGATCGACTTCGGTGTCCTGACCACCGAGTCCGGCAGCATCACCGGCTTCCAGGAGAAGCCGAGCATCGACTACCGCGTCTCGATGGGCGTGTACGGCGTGTCCCGCTCCGCGCTCGCCAAGTACACCCCCGGCCTGCCGCTCGGCTTCGACGAGCTGGTGCTCGACCTGCTGGCCGCCAAGACCCCGCCGTCCTCCTACGACTTCGGCGGCTACTGGCTCGACATCGGCCGCCCGGACGACTACGACCGCGCGAACGCCGAGTTCGCGAGCATCCGCCCGGTGCTGATGCCCTTCGAGGCGGGCACCGTCACGCCGTCGGTCACGGAGCTGCCGGTCCCCGCCGCCCGCACTGCGGCGGACACCGACCAGACGCCCGCCACCGCGGGCGCCGAGAGCGACGGACGGGCCGCGTGAGGATCCTGCTTCTCGGCGGGGACGGCTTCCTCGGCCGCCACGCCACCGCCGTCCTGCGGTCGCTGCCCGGTGCCACCGTGCTGACCGCGGGCCGGCGGCCCGCCCACGACCTGCGGCTGGACCTGGCCACCGCCCAGCCCGGCCCGCTCGGCGAGGAACTCGCCGCGCTGGCCCCCGACGTGGTGGTCAACTTCGCCGGCGCGGTGGCCGGCAGCGCGGTCAAGCTGGCCGAGGTGAACGCCCGCGGTCCGGCGGTGCTCTGCGAGGCGCTGCAGCTCGGCGCCCCGAAGACCCGGCTGGTGCACATCGGTTCGGCCGGCGAGTACGGCGTCTGCGAGACGGGCAGCTCGCTGTCCGAGGAGGCGGACGCCCGTCCCGTCGGCGTGTACGGCGCGACCAAGCTGGCCGGCTCCCTCGCGGTGGCCGGCTCGCCGCTGGACGCGGTGGTGCTGCGGGTGTTCAACCCGGTCGGCCCGGGGGCACCGGCGGGCTCGCTGCCCGGCCGGCTCGCCGCCGAGCTGCGCCGGGTGGCGCCCGAGGGCACCGACGGCGTCGTGCGGGTCGGGGACCTCTCCGCCCACCGCGACTTCGTCGACGCCCGCGACATCGCGCGCGCGGTCGGCCTGGCCGCCGCCGCGGACCGTCCGCTCCCCCGGGTGCTCAACCTCGCCTCCGGGCGGGCCAGGCCGGTCCGGGCGATCGCCGACGGCCTGGTCGCGGCGGCCGGCTTCACCGGCCGGATCGACGAGAGCGGGGCGGGCTCCGAGCGCTCGGCCGCGGTCTCCTGGCAGCAGGCCGACGTGTCGGCCGCCGCCCGGGAGCTCGGCTGGCACCCGGAGACCGACCTCGCCGACACCCTGCGCGACCTGTGGCTCAGCACCGGGCCCGGCCCGGCCCCGGTCCTCGGATGACCGGGACCACCCCCGACGGCCGCCTGCTGGTGCCGCTGTACGTCCACCCCGCGGTGGACCCGGCGGCCTGGCGGGCGGTCGCCGCCGCCGACCCCGCCAGGATCGCCGCCATCGTGCTCAACCTGGCCGACGGCCCCGGCGAGGTCCCGGACAACGTCTTCGCCGAGGCCGCCGAGGAACTGCGGGCCGCCGGCCTGCCGCTGCTCGGCTACGCCGACACCGACTACGGCCGGCGCTCCCACGCGGCCGTGGTGGCCGACATCCTGACGTACCGCCAGCGCCACGGCATCACCGGCGTGTACCTCGACCAGGTCGCCTGCCACCCGGGCGCCCTGGCGCACTACCGGCGGCTGGCCACGGCGGCCCGCGCGGCCGGCTGCGGCACCGTCGTGTTCGGCCACGGCGAGCACCCGGACCCCGGCTACGCCGAGGTCGGCCTCGCCGACCTGCTGGTCACCTTCGAGGGCACCTGGGACGCCTACCGGGAGATGACCCTGCCCCTGTGGACCGGCCGCCACGCGGCCTCCCGCTTCTGCCACCTGGTGTACGACGTCCCCGCCGACCAGGCAGGGGACGTCACCGCGCTGATCGCCGCCCGACGGGCGGGCGTCAGCGCCGCCGTTCCGGGCTCCGGGGACAACCCCTGGTGCACCCTCCCCCACGGTCTGACCGCCGCTGAACTGACCTGACCAGATCCGGAGTTCGACAACCGTGAACCGCCGCACCCGGCCCTTACCGGCCGCCATCGCCCTCGCCGTCGCCCTGCTGGCCACCGCGTGCAGCAGCTCCGGGGACGACCACGGCCCGTCGGCCGGTGACTCCCCGAGCGAGCCGCCCGCGGCGACCGCTCCCGGCACTCCCGGCACCCCGAGCGACACCGCGCCCCCCGGCGCCCCGGGCACGCCGAGCGCTCCCGACACACCCACGCCGACGCCGACCGGGACTCCCGGGACCCCGTCGGCGTCCGGCAGGCCGTCCGCCCCCGGCACCCCGGGCGGCGGCACCACCGCCCCGCCGCCGTCCGGCGCCCGCTGGCAGCCCGCCCCGGGCCTCGCCTGGCAGTGGCAGCTCGGCGGCGGCGTCGACCAGTCGGTGGACGTGCCGGTCTACGACATCGACGGCTTCGAGAACGACGCCTCGGTGGTCGCCTCGCTGCACGCCAAGGGCCGCAAGGTGATCTGCTACATCAACGCCGGTTCCTGGGAGAGCTTCCGCCCCGACGCGGCCGCCTTCGCCAAGACCCTGGAGGGCTCGGACACCGGCTGGAAGGGCGAGAAGTGGTTCGACATCCGGCAGGTCGACCAGCTCAAGCCGCTGATGGCCGCCCGCTTCGACATGTGCAGGAGCAAGGGCTTCGACGCCGTCGAGCCGGACACCATCGAGGCCTACAACCAGGACAGCGGCTTCCCGCTCACCGGTGACGACCAGATCCGGTACAACCGCATGCTGGCCCAGCTCGCCCACGAGCGCGGCCTGGCGATCGGCCTGAAGAACGACCTGGACCAGATCCCGGCGCTGCTGAACGACTTCGACTTCGCGGTCAACGAGGAGTGCTCGCAGTACGACGAGTGCGACCGGGTCGAACCGTTCGTCAAGCAGGGCAAGGCGGTCTTCCACGTCGAGTACAAGGTCGGCACGGACCAGTTCTGCACCAAGGCCAAGGCGCTCGGCTTCAGCTCGATGCAGAAGAAGCTCGACCTGGACGCGTGGCGCAAGCCCTGCTGAGCCGCGCCCGACGGCCTCCCGTCGCGGGGGGGGCCCGCGCCCCGGCGACGCCCCGCCGCCCCCCCCCCAGACAG
>NZ_JBHWGD010000028.1:67268-75778 GCF_042733235.1 Kitasatospora sp. NPDC059722 | reverse complement strand
CACTACGCTCCACCTGCTGCGGGGCTCACCCCCATGCGTCGCCGCCCCCCCCGCCCCCCGGTCGGGCGGGTGACCCGGACGGGGGTCACCCGCGCGAAGGTCACTTGACCGCGAGCCAGACGACTCCGCCCAGCACGACCAGGGTGATGACGGCGATCAGCGCGATCACGCCGGTGCGGTTGCCGCTGCTGCGGCCGTAAGTGGAGACGGAGCCGGGGCTCTGCGGCGCGGGGGTCTCGTCGACGAACGCCCGGAACATCTGGGTGCTGCCGGCGGGGTCGTAGTCGTTGTCAGCCATGGCACGGACTCTAACGAATCCGGCACCCGGCCCGACACCCCGGACCCTCGGTCCGGCCCCGGACCACCCGCACGCGCAACGGCGGTACGACGACCACGTGAAGACCGCCCGAAGCCCGGAATGCCGTACGGCGTGATCCTGTTGACTGCGTCCATGACCGGAAACCACAGTGATGCCGCACGCCGGATCCGGCTCGGCGGCTCCGACCTCAGCGTCCACCCGCTCTCCCTGGGGGGCAACGTCTTCGGCTGGACGGCCGACGAGGAGCAGTCCTTCGCCGTCCTGGACGCCTACGCCGCGGCCGGCGGCAACTTCGTCGACACCGCCGACGTCTACTCCGCCTGGGCCCCGGGCAACACCGGCGGCGAGT
Organism: Kitasatospora sp. NPDC059722; assembly: GCF_042733235.1. Lineage (NCBI taxonomy): Bacteria > Bacillati > Actinomycetota > Actinomycetes > Kitasatosporales > Streptomycetaceae > Kitasatospora > Kitasatospora sp. NPDC059722. Next base: position 75,110 of record NZ_JBHWGD010000028.1, on the reverse strand, counting down.
CCGAGACGATCATCGGCAACTGGGTGCGCAGCCGCGGCAACCGCGACGACGTCGTGATCGCCACCAAGGTCGGCATGCACCCCGAGGCGGGCGGCCTGGGCGCGGCCAACATCAAGGCCTCGGCGGAGGGTTCGCTGCGGCGCCTGGGCGTCGAGCGGATCGACCTCTACTACACCCACCGGGACGACGACACCCCGGTCGAGGAGTTCGTCACCGCGCTGGACGAGCTGGTCCGCGAGGGCAAGGTCCGCGCGGTCGCCGCGTCCAACATCGGCGCCGAGCGGCTCGCCGAGGCGCTGGCCTTCGCCGAGCGCGAGGGCCTGGCCAAGTACGTGGCCGTCCAGCCGCACTACAACCTGGTGTCGCGCGGCACCTTCGAGGGCCCGCTGGCCGACGTGGTCGCCGACCACGGCCTGGCCACCGTGCCGTACTACGCCCTGGCCTCCGGCTTCCTCACCGGCAAGTACCGCCCGGGTGGCCCCGGCGTGGCCAGCGCCCGCTCCGAGGGCGCCGCCCGCTACCTGGACGACCCGCGCGGCCCCAGGGTGCTGAAGGCGCTGGACGTGGTCGCCGCCGAGCACGGCGTCGAGCTCGGCACGGTCGCCCTCGCCTGGCTCGCGGGCCGCCCGACGGTCGCGGCCCCGATCGCCAGCGCCCGCACGGTCGAGCAGCTCCCGCCGCTGCTGGCCGCCGCCGCGCTGGAGCTCACCCCCGAACAGACGGCGCTGCTCGACGAGGCGTCCGCCTGACGGCACCACCGCGCGCCCCCGCGGGCCACGTGCGCGCCGCCCGTACGGGTGGTGACACGCGGCCCGCGGCCGTTTCCGGGCCACCATGGTTCGAGCCCGACCGACCCACCGCAACCCGGGGGCCCGATGTGCCCGACCAACCCGCCCGGAACGGCTTCGCCGTCTCCCCGTCCGACCTGTCCGCCCACGCCGGGACGGTCGACGAACTCCACGCCGGCCTCACCACCGCCGACGACCCCGCCCGCGACCGCACCGCCGGCGCGCACGCCGCCCTGGCCGGCTGGCGCACCGGAGCCGAACTCCGCGCCCGCGCCGACCGCTGGGACGACCAGGTGGCCGCCTTCGGCGGCATCCTCCACGACCTCGCCCACCGCCTGCGCACCACCGGCGCCGCGTACGCCGCCACCGACCGCGGCCCGGACGCCGAGGAGTAGCGCGGTGCCACCCCGCCCGTGCCGGGCTTCGGCCTCCCGCCCGGCGGGGAGCGGCCGGTGCTGAGCTACGAGACCGTCCGCTCCACCCGCCTCGACGCCCTCACCACCGCCGCCGAGGAGTGGACCGCCCTGCGCGCCCGCTACCTCGGCCTGCGCGACCGGCTCGACGGCGAGATCGCCGGCCCGCTGGCCGAGGGGTGGGACGGCGAGGCGGCCACCGCCGCCCGCGCGCTGATCGCCGAGGTGGCGGGCCAGTTCACCGCCGCGAGCCAGGAGTCCGCCGACCTCGGCACCCTGCTGGCCGACGCCGCCGGCCAGTTCACCGACGCCCAGCGACAGCTCGTCCGCCTGGCCGACGAGGACGCCCCCGCCGCCCACCTCCGGGTCTCCCCCACCGGCGCCGTGACGGACGTCCACCCGCTGCACGACGACGAGTCGGCCCGTCACCAGCCCGAGTACCGGTCGGTCTTCCTCCCCGAGCGCCACCGCGTGATCGCCGAGCTGGCGGGCCGCATCGAGTCCGCCCGGCGCGCCGCCACCGAGGCCGACGAGGCCGCCGCCTGGGCCCTGCGCTCGGCCCCGCCCGTCCCGGGGAACCGCCCGTTCGGCCCGGACGGCTGCCACTCCCTCGCCCAGGCCCGGCAGGCCCGCGCGGACCTCGGCGCCGCCCTCACCCTGGCGGCGAAACGCGCCGCGCTCACCCCCGACGAACTGACCCGCCTCGACGCCCTGCTCTCCGCCCACGCCGACGACCCCGCCTTCGCCGCCGGATTCGCCACCACACTCGGCCCGCGCCCCGCCCTCGAACTCTGGCGAGACCTCAACGACCCAGCGCTGTCCGCCACTTCGGCCGGCGGGCGGGCGGACGCCCTGCGCCGCCTCCAGTCCTCCCTCGGCACCGTCCTCGGCACCGCCACCCACAGCACCGACCCGGCCATGCGCACCTGGGAGCAGGAGGTCCTGCGCCTCGGCCCGAAGCAACTGGCCCGCGCCGGCGGCGGCCCGATGCCGACGGGCTACCACCTGATGAGCGCCCTGCTGCGCTCCGGCCGGTACGCCCCCGGCTTCCTCGCCGCCTACGGCGAGGGCCTGCTGGCCACCGAACGCGGCGCCAGGGTGCCCCCGCAGCTGCTGTGGTGCCCCGACGGCACCGAGCCCGCCTGGGACCACCTCGGCGAGGGCCGCGGCGGCGACCCGGTGACCGGCTTCCTGGCCGCCCTGGCCCACCACCCGGCCGCCGCCACCGCGTTCCTGGACCCGGGCGACCCGCGGCGCGGCGACCACCTCGCCTACCTGCTGCGCGAGCGCCGCTGGCCCGAGGAGCTGGTGGCCGGCGCCCACGTCCGGGGCCACCACGCGCTGGGCCTCGCCGTCCAGGCCGCCGCGACCGGCGGCCACCCGGACGGGTTCCACGCCCACAGCGCCGCCCAGGCCCGGGTGATGCGGGACACCATGACCCTGCTGGACGCCGGCATCGGCCGCGAACACCTCCCGCCCGGCCTGCACGCCCCCGTCGCCGCGGCCCTCGCCGACTACGCCGCCGACACCCACGCCGTCCTCTCCGGCACCAGCCGCTCCGCCAAGGACCACGCGGCCGCCGCGGCCGCCGGCGTGTGGACCGACGAGCGCACCGGCGAGGTCCGGATGGCCGTGGAGAAGGGCCCGCTGATCCGCGCCCTGCGCGGCCTCGCCGACCTCCCGGAGGCCCACCACCTCGTCCAGCAGGCCGAGTTGACGCACATCGCGGAACGGATCGGCGCTCTCCCGGCCGGCACCTCCGAGCCGGAGTGGAAGGGGCTGCTCGCCAACTCCGCGGTCGCCCTCGGCGTGCTCGACGCCGTCCAGGCCGACGCGGTGCTCGACCAGCGCGACGACGCCGCCAAGGTCGCCGCCTGGAAGGCCAAGGGCCTGTACACCGGCCTCGACGCCCCGCTGAAGCTCGTCCCCGGCCCCGGGCTCGGCGAACTGACCCGGCGGGTCCTGGCGGCCGGCATCGCCGACTGGCAGAGCGGCGCCCTCGATGCCATCGACGCCGCGGCGGCCGGCCGGATCGAGCGCAACACCCTCACCGGCCCGGACGGCCGCACCGGCCACGAGGGCGTGACCGCGATGGTCGAGCAGTGGCGGCGCGAACACGGCCACCCGGACCCGGACGGCCTCGCCGCCGACTGGGACAAGCAGCAGCTGCGCGCCGTCTACGGCACCGGCCGCACCGACGCCGCCGCGGCCCTCGGCCGCTCCGGGGGCTGACCCCACCGGGAACGCGACGGGCCCCGGCGGTACGAACCGCCGGGGGCCCGGAGCCGGCCGTACTACGGCCGACCGAAGTGGGTCGGGTAATAGCCCGCGTTCAGCGTCGAGATCCGCACCGTCCTGCCCGGCCGCGGCGCCTCCACGAACGTGCCGCCGCCCAGGTAGATCCCCACGTGGTGGATCCCCGAGGCGCGCCCGCTGTCCGACCAGAACACCAGGTCACCGCGGCGCAGCTGCCCCGCGCCGATCGGCGTGGTGGCGGCGTACTGGTCGTCGGCCACCCGCGGCAGGCTTATCCCGCTGCGCCGGTACGCCTGCTGGACGAGTCCCGAGCAGTCGTAGCCGGACGGCCCGTCACCGCCCCAGACGTACGGCTTGCCCAGCTGGGCGAGCGCGTAGTCGACGGCCGACTCCGTGCTCCCGGAGGACGCGCTCCCGGAGGAGCCGCCGTCGGAGGACGGCCGCGACGGCGCCGGGCCGGAGTCGCCGGACCGGCCGGTGCGGTTCAGGTAGACGTCGTAGTGGCTGGTCCAGCGCCACTCGCCGCCGGAGTTCTTGAACCAGTACCGCTCCCCGTCCCAGCCCTGCCGCAGCCCCGCGGACGCGGCCTGGCCGTTGGACCCGGACGACCGTCCGCCGGTGTCGGCCGAGCCGCCGGAGCCACCGGACTTGCCGGGCTTCGCGGACTGGCCGGTGCGGCTCGCGTAGACGTCGTAGTGGCCGGTCCAGCGCCACTCGCCGCCGGAGTTCTTGAACCAGTACCGCGATCCGTCCCAGCCCTGCTTGCCGGCCGCGGCGTGCGCGGATCCGGCGCCGGCCGTCAGACCGACGACGCCGGCGCCCGCCAGCACCGTGGTGGCCAGGCAGGTACTTCGCACGGCGCGGTGTATTCGGCTGCCCCCGGCCGCCGCCCCGGAGCGGGCGGTGCGCGGACGGGCCGCGCAGTTCGGGCAGCCGCAGCCCGCGATCGCGGGGATGCTGCCGAGGCTCTCCTCGAAGCCGATCGTCCCGAAGTCGGCGTCGACGTCGGCGACGGCGGTCCCGGGGCCGGCGTACGCGCCGGTGGCTATCCTCATGCGGGTCGTCCTTCCTTCCTCCCGGCCCGGGCGGCCGGGGACGGTACCGAGGCGGCCACTCCGGCCGGCGCGACGAAGGCGACCAACAGCTGCTCCATCAGGGCGCTGCGGGCGGCCTCGTCCAGTTCGTGCGCCGTCGCGCGCTCCAGCCGGCGGACGGCGAGCGCCGCCGCCTCGACCGCGTCGTCCACCAGGACCGTGCGCAGACCCGCGTCCAGGTCGGCCAGCCGGCGGCGACGCATCGACTCGGCGACCTCGGGCGCGTAGTCCAGCGCCAGCGGCTGCACCGAGTACACCTCCAGGCCCGCCGGGGCCGCCTCGGCGGCCAGCGCCCGGGTCAGCTCGTCGGCGAACCACTGCCCGTCGCGCAGCGCGGGCCCGGGGGCCGCGTTGCTGTCGCACGGCAGGGTGGACGCGGTGCGGGTGAGCACCGCCTGGATCTGCTCGCGCAGGTAGCCCTCGTGGTCGTCGATCGCCAGCAGCGCCCGCGCGGTGTCCTTGATCCGCCAGACGACCAGCAGCCGGACGACGATCGGGGTGCCGGTGCGGTCGACCACCTTGGCCGGCTCGCTGCGCCAGTGCCGCAGCCGCACGTCCACCCGGCGGCGGCGCAGCAGCGGGTTGACCCAGACGAGGCCGGCACGGCGGACGGTGCCCCGGTAGCGGCCCCACCGGGTGAGCACCCGGGTCTCGCCGCCGGCGTTGGCGAGCAGTCCGGCGAGGGCGTAGACGACGAGCAGCCCGGCGGCGCCCACCGCGGCGACCGACAGGACGTCCACCTCGGTCCGGCCGCTCTCCCGCGCGGCGGTGCCGCGCAGGTCGGGCAGCGCGTCCCAGTACGGGACGACTCCGTCGTGCAGGAGCACCGCGAGGACGCCGGCGACGCCGACGAGCACCGCGAACAGCGCCGACCAGCCCGGCAGGACGGTGGCGACGTGCTCGCGCAGCGCCTGGTCGGCCCGCGGGGGGCGGCGGGAGGTCACGGCCACGATGCCGCCGGCCGGGGTGGCGTCCGGGAGCTCGACGGCCTCCGCGGCGGCCGCCTCCAGCGGGTCGCGGGGGTCGGCTCTGCCGAAGGCCGGCCCGGGGACGACCGCGAGGGGGGCGGTGGCCTCCCCGCCGTCGGCCGCGGCGGCCGTCCTGGCGGGCTTGGCCAGCGCACTCGCGCCGCTGACGGAACGTTCCGGCAGTACCGGCGGGAACGTCGTGGGCAGGTGGTCGGGTCGCTGCGAAGAATCGCGGGTGACGTCCATGCACGGATCCTCGGGGTCGGTGTGTCGCGCAACGGGCGGCCCGGATCTGACGGGCAGTGCCAGAGTCAGGCTAAGTTCATACGTCATCAAATGCGACATTTGATCCGTCGTGTGTCGACATTTCCTGACGAATCGTCCGAAGTCGACCTGACGCGCAGACACATGATCGATCGGTCGGGGTGATGTCAAGTGGCCGTTGGTGTGGTCTCGGACGTTCCGGCGCAGGTCAGCGCCGTCGGGCACCCGGTCCGCGGGCAAACACCCGGCGGGTGATCAGCCCGATCGCGGCGAGCAGCAGGAGGCCGCCGGCCAGCCCGGTGCGCCACCGGGCGGGCCCGGCCTCGTGGGCCGCCGCCTGGGAGCCGTCCGCCCCCTCGGATGAAGCGGCGGGCGGTGCCGGCAGCGGCCGGGCACTCCCGGCGGGCGCCTGCGCGGCGTCCGCCGGGAGCGGCGCGGCGGTGACGGCCCGGCTCGGCCCGGCCTCCGCGGCTGCGGATGGTGACGGAACAGCGGAAGGCGACGGGACGGCCGTCGAGGACGGCGGGACGGAGACGTCGGAGGCGGGCACGAACGGCGGAGCGACCACCGGGACGAAGACCGGCAGCAAACCGGCGGGCGCCGGTACGAACACCTCCTCGGCGGTCGCCGACGGGCTCGACGAGGGCGACGGAACCGCCGACACCGCAGGCCTGGACGCCGAAGCCGAAGCCGAAACCGAAGCCGAAACGGATGGCTTCGGTGAGCCCGCCGCACTCGGACTCGGCCTGACCGCGCCGGGCGACGCCGAGGGCGACGGCCCGACCGGACTCGGCACCGCGGCACTCGGCGGAACGGGGCTGGGCGCCACCGGACCGGCCGCCGGAGCCGGCGCCGCCACGACACGGACCCGCACCGGATCCCCGGCCGCCGCGTTCCCCGCCAGGTCCGTCGCCGTGACGGTCAACGCCTGCTCACCGTTCGTCAGGTCCCGGTTGGCGGTGCAGGTCCAGCTCCCGTCGACGGCCGCCGCCGCCCCGCACAGGACCACCCGCCCGTCCGAGGCGGCCCCGCCCGCCTGGGCGGTGACGAGCACCCGCGTGCCCGTCCCGGCCCGTCCGGCGAGCCTGGGCCGCGCCGTGCGGACGGTCTCGCCGGCGGCCGGCGCGGTGAGCACCGGCTTGTCCGGCGGGACGGTGGTGACGACGAGCGCCACGGCCTTGCCCGCCATCCGGTTGCCGGCCGCGTCCACGGCGACGGGGGTCAGCTGGTGCCGCCCGTCCGCCAGGTTCTCCACCGGCAGGCAGGACCACTCGCCGTCGGTGCGCACCGTGGTGCTGCACAGGTCCCCGGCGGACCCGCCGCGCACCCCGGCCGGCTGGTCGCCGACCGAGACGGTGTCGCCCGCCTCGCCGGTGCCGGTGAGCTGGAGCCCGGGGTCGTTGGTGTACTCGGGGAGGGTGAGCACGGGCGCGGCGGGCGGGGCGGTCTTGACGGTGAGCCGCACGGGCTCGCCGCGCAGCACCACGCCACCGCTGGTGGTCTCGACCGGGGTGAGGCTGTGCCGGCCCGCGGCGAGCGCGTCGCCGGGGCGGCAGTTCCAGTCGCCGCCGCGCTCGACGCGCGCCCGGCAGAGCGCCGCGTCCCCCTCACGGACCTCGACCGAGGCCCCGGCGACGGCGCCCTCACCGCGGATCCGCGGCCGGACGTCGGCGGTCGCGGTGCCGTCCACCGGTTCGGCGATCTCGGGCCGGGCGGCCCCGACGGTCAGTTTGATCCGCTGGTCGGAGACCTCCCCGGAGTCGGCGAAGCCGCCGGAGGCGATCAGCTGGGCCGGGTCCCGGGCGATCCGCAGCCGGGCCCAGGTCTCGCCGCTCGCGGCACTGGAGGGGACGGTCCACTCCAGGGTCGCGGTGGCCGTACCGGGCTGGACCTCGGCCTGCACCCGGTGGGCCGGGTCGAAGCGCCCGCTGTGGTCCCAGTCGATCCAGCCGGCCCGGGTCGCCGGCGGGGCGCCGCCGGCCCCCGGGACGGTTAGCCGGTATTATCGTCCCAGAGCGGCCGCGGCCGGGCAGCCGAGGGACGGTGCGGCGCCCCCGTA
>NZ_JBHWGD010000028.1:65571-67258 GCF_042733235.1 Kitasatospora sp. NPDC059722 | reverse complement strand
GGCCCGGGGGGGTCCCGGGGCGCGCGGGGGGGGGGGGGGCCCGGCGGGGGTTGGGGGCCCCTCCGCCCCCCGGCCGGGGGGCCGGGCGGCCGCGTCGCCGACGGCCACCGGGACGGTGAGCCGGTAGTAGCGGCCGATCGCGGCCTCGGCCGGGAAGCCGAGGGACGGGTCGGCGCCCCGGTACTCGCCGCGGCCGGGCTGGAGCTTGGGCGGCACGGGGTTGGCCCAGACGTTGTGCCGGTCGGTCGTGCCCCGCACCGCGACGGCGGTCCGCGCGTCGCGGCGCGCCGACGGGTCGGCGTCCGCGCCGAGGAAGAGGTCGGAGACCACGTGCGAGGCGTTGCCGTAGGCCTGGGGGGCGGTGCCGAGGTCCTCGTCGACGGTGACGGTGTACGCCTGGCGCAGGACGGGCGGGGCGGTGGTGCTGCCGGCCCGGGCGGTGCTGCGCTGCTCGACCCGGAAGACGGCGGTGCGGAACGTGCCGGCGAGCTCCAGGCTGCCCTCGGCGGCCGCGCCGCCCGAGCCGTCGGTGCTGCCGTCGGGGCCGGCCGGCGCGAGGGTGTTGGCGTCGACCGTCCAGCCGGGCCAGTCGGTGCGGTTGACCAGCGCCGGGGCGCTCGGGCTGCCGCCGGTGAGGGTGAGCCGGGCGGCGGTGGTGGTGCTCCCGGACTTGCCGGTCGCGAGGGCGGCCAGCCCGCTCGCGTGCAGCCGGGGGTTGCGCACGGAGCGCGAGAAGGTGAGCCGGAGGGTGCCGACCGTGCGCCAGGAGCCGTCGGCCTGTGGCCGCGCGTCGTGGATCCGGAACGTCTGGGCCGGGTCGCCCGGGCGCGTTCCGTCCGCGTACAGCCCGGCCGTGCGCCCCCCGCCGGCGCGGTCGGCCAGCTCGCCCGGTTCGGCGGTCGCGTCGAAGCCCGGCGAGGTGGCGAGGTCGAACCGGACGGAAAGGCCGGAGGGCAGGACCGCGCGCTGCTCGGCGCTCCAGGTGTCGGGGGACTGCTGGGCCGCCGAGGGCTGGTTCCAGACGATGAGGAGCCCTGCCGCGAAGGCGGCCAGGGCGGCGGCCGTGCGGGGGAACTGTCGGCGCATCCGGCTCTCCTTCGCGGTCGGCTGCCGGGTGGCGGGCAGTCTGGGCACAAGATGTGACAAAACGGAATCACGATGCCGAGCCGGTCATACTGCGACACCTGGGCTTCGGGCCGTGTCCCACCCGTTTGGAGGTCGTCCGGGCGGCAGGACGGGATGTACCCGAACCGGGCCGATTCATCCCCTACGGATACGAAAGAAGCCCCCGGCCGACGGCCGGGGGCTTCTTGCTGGTGCGCTCAGCAGGATTCGAACCTGCAACCTCTTGATCCGTAGTCAAGTGCTCTATCCGTTGAGCTATGAGCGCAAGGATCGGGCGAACCCGATCTTGCGGAGGTTGGTGCGCTCAGCAGGATTCGAACCTGCAACCTCTTGATCCGTAGTCAAGTGCTCTATCCGTTGAGCTATGAGCGCTCGCCCCGGTGAACGTGTCTCCGTGGCGTTGCGGGAACAACATTACATGACCTGCGACGCAGGACGAAATCGATTGCTCCGGCCCCGCCCGCCCCCGCCCGGACGTGCCGGGACATGCGAAGGGCCCCCCCCCCCCGTTGGGGGGGGGGGGGCCGGGGGGGGGGGGGGGGGTTGGGGTTTTAACCCCCAA
>NZ_JBHWGD010000028.1:61718-65562 GCF_042733235.1 Kitasatospora sp. NPDC059722 | reverse complement strand
CCACACAGATTTTCTTTTGTTCTGGGGGTTGTGGTTTTTTTTACACACCCCGGGGGGGGGGGGCCTCGGCCCGGGCCCCCCCCCCTGTTCGGGGGGGGGGGGGCCCTTCGGCTGGCGGAGGCTGAGGGATTTGAACCCTCGATCAGGAATAACCCCGAAACCGCATTAGCAGTGCGGCGCCATAGACCGGACTAGGCGAAGCCTCCTCCACAAGGACCGCACCCGCTTGGCGGACGCGCTCCGTGTGCCTGTGATGATGCCACACCCGTGGGGCTCGGCACCAACCACCGCCAACGTTACTAGCCGGGTCGTCCCCACCGCAAAGAAGAATGAGATACTGCCGACTCCGGAGGAGCTGCCCCAAGCCGAGGAGACCTGTCGACGTGAGCAGCAGGCCGATCCGAGGCGCTGCTCGCCTCGCCGCCATACTCGACGCCCTGCCCGACGCGTTGTTGCTGGTGAACAGCAACGGCACCGTCGTGGATGCCAACGCCGCGGCCGTCCAGCTGCTCCAGGCCCCGGGCACCTCGCTCGTCGGCATGGGCGTGCTGGGCCTGCTGCCCGAGTTCGATCCCAGCCGGATCCCCGGCTCGATGCGCCCGGCCCCGCGCGAGGCCGACACCCTCGACCGCCCGGTCCGGATGACCGCCCACCGCACCGACGGCACCACCCTCCCCGTCGAGGTCTCCGGCAACGACTTCGCCGACGACGGCGCCGGCGAGGGCCGCGGCTACGCGCTCTCCCCGCTCGTCCCGTACGACCCCTACCGTGACGGCTCCCGCTCGCCGTCCGCGAGCGACCTGCTCCTGCTGCTGGTCCGGGACCTCTCCAGCCGGCTCGGCGTCGAGGCGGAGCTGCGCCGCCAGCACAAGCAGACCGAGATGATCCTGCGGGCCGCGGCCGAGGGCGTGCTCGGCGTCGACCTCGAAGGGCGCTGCGTGCTGGTCAACCCGGCCGCCGCGCACATCCTGGAGTACCGCGCGAGCGAGCTCGGCGGGCGCGAGCTGCACCCGCTGATCCAGCACTCCCGGGCCGACGGCAGTCCGCTGGCGCTGGAGGAGTCCGCGCTGATGGACACCCTGACCTCCGGGCGCAAGCACCGGGTGCGCGGCACCGTGCTGTGGCGCAAGGACGGCCGCCCCGTCACCGTCGACCTCACCACCGCCCCCGTACGCGACGGCGACCAGCTGGTCGGCGCGGTGATGACCTTCACCGACCGCAGCCGCGAACTCGCCCTGGTCGCCCGCAACGAGCACCTCACCGCCGTCCTGGAGAGCGAGCTCGGCGGCGCGCTGACCGCGCTCAACCAGCGCCTGGACGCGCTCGCCGCCGACCCCGCCGGGCAGTTGTGGCCGGAGGCCAACTGGACGCTGCGCCGCCTCGCCGACGAGTGCCGCCGCTTCGGCCGGCTGATCGACGGCGTGCTCGCGCACCAGCGCTCCGAGGCCGGCGAGGCCGCCCAGCCCGACGGCAAGGACGCGAAGGACGGCAAGGGCGAGGGCAAGGGCGCCGAGCGGCGGGTGCCGGTCGCGCTGGACAAGATCGTCCGGCGGGCCGTCGAGGACGCCGGCGAGCTGGTCGGCGCGGGCCGGGTGCGCTTCTCGGTGCACGCCGCCGGCGTCGAGGTGATCGCCGACGAGCGGCGCCTCGCGCAGGCCGTCGCCCACCTGGTCGCCGACGTCAGCGGCGTCGGGCTCTCGCTGGACGCCCCGACCACCCCCTCCCCCGGCCTGGCCGCCCCCGGCGGCCCGGCGGCCCCCCCGTCCGCCGGCGAGCCGCCGCTGGTCGTCCTCGCGGCGGCCCAGCGCGGCGACGTCGCCCGGGTCGAGATCCGCGGCCCCGGACGCGGCGGCAGCCCCGTCCACCTGCCGATAGCCCGGGCGGTGGTCGAGCGCCACGGTGGCGTGCTCCAGCCGCACGAGCTGCCCGGCAAGGCCGGCACCACGTACGTCGTCGAGCTGCCGCTGGACCCGGTCGCCGCGAAGGCCGCCGCCGAACGCGCCGCCGCCGAGGGCCGCTCCGACCGGCCCAAGGAGGGCGACAGCGCCGTCCTGCCCGACCTGCCGGGCATCCCCCAGCTGCCCGCGGCCCGCCGCTCCGAGGACGACCGGCCCGCCGAGCGCCCCGCGGACGCCGAGGCGGACCGCGCGCCCGCCGAGGAACCCGCCCCCGAGCGGCGCGGACGCCGCGGCCGGCCCGCCACCGAGACCCCGCCGCCCGCCGCCCCCCAGCCCGTGGACGGCCAGGCCATGGACGGCCAGGCCCCCGCCGACCAGTGGCCGAACGCCCCGGCGCGGATCGAGCGGGCCGTGCCCGAGCAGTGGAACGGCACCGGCAACGACGCCGCCTACGGCCGCCGGACCCCGCCGGAGCCGGACGGCGCGCAGCCCGACCCGTGGGGCAAGGACGACGGCCGGTCCGGCCCGGCCTACGCCGTCCCGGTCGAGGGCGAGCACCGGCCGGAGCGCCCCGCCGCGCGCGGCCCGCTCGCGCTCGGCCCCGGCACCGGCGACGCGCCGGCCACCGGGACCCCGGCCGAGGGCACCCCGACCGACGGGACCAAGCCCCGCCGCCGCCGTGCCCGGGAGGCCGCCGAGGACTCCTCCGGCGGTCTCGCCCTGCCCGGCCTGCCCGAGAGCCCCGTCTACCCCGGCCTGGAGCACGCCCTCCCGGCCGGTCCTGCGCCCGCCCTGCCCGAGCCGGCCGCCGCGCCGACCGGCCGCCGCCGGCGCCTGGCCGTGCCGCCCGGCCCCGCGCCGGAGACGCCCGCCGCGCCTTCGCCCTCCACCGCGCTGGAGCCCGCCCGCCCGGCCCTGCCGGCCGCGGAGAGCCCTGCGGACTCCGCCCCGAGACCGGTCGGCACCGGCCTCGGCGAGCTCGCCCCGCCGCGCCCGCTCGGCCCCCCGCCGGTACCGGCCGTCCCGGCCGAGGCCCGCACCGCCCCGCGCGCCGCGATCGCCGAACTGCCCGCGGGCGGCAGCGTGAACCTGGACAAGCCCGCCGGCGAGGAGCAGGGCACGCGCCGGCTGCTGGTGTGGCCCGAGCCCGACCCGGCCACCAGGCAGGCCCTCCAGGAGCGCGGCTACCGCCCGGTGATCGTCCGCTCCCGCGAGGAGGTCGACGCCCAGGTCGCCGGCTTCCCCGCCGCGCTCTTCGTCGACCCGCTGACCGGCCCGATCACCCGCACCGCCCTGCAGTCGCTGCGCACCGCGGCGCTCAACAGCCGGGTGCCGGTGCTCGTCACCGCCGGCCTCGGCCAGGCCACCCGGGACGCCGCGTACGGCGCCGACCCGGCCGTGCTGCTGCGCGCCCTCGCGCCGCGCGACGGCGAGCACCACGCCCCGCGCGTCCTGCTGGTCGAGAGCGACCCGGACATCGCCTCGGCGATGATCAACAGCCTGGAGCGGCGCGGCATGCACGTCGAGCACGCGACGGACGAGAACGACGCCGTCTCCCGGGCCAGCAGCGTGCAGCCCAACCTGGTGGTGATGGACCTGCTCCAGATCCGCCGCCGCCGGGTCGGCCTGCTGGACTGGCTGCGCGCCAACGACCGGCTGCACCGGACCCCGCTGGTGGTCTACACCTCGGTCGACCTCGACCCGCGCGAGCTGCCCCGGCTGCGCACCGGCGAGACGGTGCTGTTCCTCGCCGAGCGCTCGACCAGCGCGGACGTCCAGTCCCGGATCGTCGACCTGCTCGGGCGGATCGGCGCGATGGGCGAGGCGGGCGTCGCCGCCGCGGGCTGAGCACGACGGAGGGGGGGGGGCGCCCCCCCCCCCGGGACCCGGGGCCCCGGGCAGGAGCACGGGCCAGACGAAGCGGCAGCGGGGGAAGCGCGGAAAGC
>NZ_JBHWGD010000028.1:53787-61708 GCF_042733235.1 Kitasatospora sp. NPDC059722 | reverse complement strand
TTATCTGTTTCACTTCCTCCCTCGTGGGGTCTCCGGGGGGTTGGGGGGGGGGCCGCGGGCGCGGGCGGGGGGGGCGCGGGGGGGCGCGCCCCCCCCCGCGGGGGGGGGGGCGCCCCCTCCGTCGTACCGCGGTCACTCCTTGCCGAGCACCGTGACGTCCAGTTCGTCCGCCGCGTAGCTGGCCCGGATCACCTTCTTGTCGAACTTGCCGACCGAGGTCTTCGGCACCGACTCGACGATCGACCAGCGCTCCGGCAGCTGCCAGGAGGCGATCCGCCCGGCCAGGAAGGCCCGCAGTTCGGGCAGCCCGGCCGTGGCGCCCGGGCGCAGCACGACGGTGGCCAGCGGACGCTCGCCCCACTTCTCGTCCGGGACGGCGACCACGGCGGCCTCGGCCACCTCGGGGTGGGCCATCAGCTGGTTCTCCAGGTCGACCGAGGAGATCCACTCGCCGCCGGACTTGATGACGTCCTTGGCTCGGTCGGTGAGGGTCAGGTAGCCGTCGGCGGTGATGGTGCCGACGTCGCCGGTGCGCAGCCAGCCGTCCTCGGAGAACTTGTCGTCCGGGCGGAGCGGGTCCTGTCCGGCGCCGCCGTAGTACGCGCCGGCGATCCAGGGGCCGCGCACCTCCAACTCGCCCGCCGCGACGCCGTCGTGGGGCATCCGCTCGCCGCCCGGGCCGATCAGCCGGGCCTCGACGGAGGCCGGGAAGATGCCCTGGGTGATCCGGTAGGGCCACTCCTCCTCGGGGGTGAGGCCGCCGGGCGGCTGGGCGAAGGAGCCGAGCGGCGAGGTCTCGGTCATGCCCCAGGCGTGGATGACGCTGATGCCGTGGCGCTCCTCGAAGCCCTTCATCAGCGACGGCGGGCAGGCGCTGCCGCCGATGACCACCATGCGCAGGCTGGAGGTGTCGTAGTCGCCGGCGTCCAGCTCGTCCAGCAGGCCGCTCCAGATGGTGGGGACGGCGGCGCTGACGGTGGGTCGGACGGCGGCGATCATCTCGGCCATCGGCTTGGGCTGGAGGAAACGATCCGGCATGAGCAGGTTGGCGCCGGACATGAAGGCGGCGTGCGGGATGCCCCACGCGTTGACGTGGAACATCGGGACGACCGGCAGCGCGGTGTCGCGCGGGGTGAAGGCGAAGTTGTCGCCGGTGTTCACCTGGAGGCAGTGCAGGTAGACCGAGCGGTGGCTGTAGAGCACGCCCTTCGGGTCGCCGGTGGTGCCGGAGGTGTAGCAGAGCACGGCGGCCTGCCGCTCGTCGATCTCGGTGCTCCACGGGTACGCGGTGGGCCGGTCGGCGATCAGGTCCTCGTAGTCGTGGACGGTGCCGGCGAAGCCGGCCAGCACCGAGCGGTCGCCGGGGCCGCTCACCACGATGTGCTTGAGCGTCGGGGCGAGCTCCGGCAGGACGGCGGCGAGCAGCGGAAGGACGGTGCCGTTGACGATGACCACGCGGTCGGCGGCGTGGTTGACGATGAACGACAGCTGTCCGGCGGGCAGGCGCAGGTTCAGCGTGTGCAGCACGGCCCCCATGGCGGGGACGGCGAGGTAGGCCTCCAGGTGCTCGGCGTTGTTCCACATCAGCGTGCCGACGCGGTCGTCGCCGGTGACCCCGAGTTCGTCGCGCAGCGCGTGGGCGAGCCGGGCGGCCCGCGCCCCGACCTCGGCGTACGTCCGGACGACCGGTCCGGTGCCGTCCCACGTGGTGACGGTCGACCGGGCGTGGATCGTGGACCCGTGCTCCAGGATCCTCGCGACGGTGAGCGGTACGTCCTGCATCGTGCTGAACACGGGTCCTCCTTGACCTGGCGGCACCGGCGGGTGCGCCTGCGGCACCTACCGGGCGGTAATGGGCGCGGACGTGCCCGATTGTGCCGTTCCGTCCGGCCGCTGTCAGCATCCCGACCCCGTTGCACGGATCACGGACCGGGCACGGGACCGCAGGGCGCGCCGGCCGCACGTGATACTGGACGCCATGGACGAGAGCCAGGACGGCCCGCAGGTGGGATGGGAGCCGGTGCGGTTCCGGGTGCCGTGCCCGAACTGCTCGGGCGGGGTGCGGACGCGGGCGCGGCTGGGCGTGCGGGCCGACCGGACGGGGACCGGGTACATCACCGAGACCTGCGGGGACTGCCTCGGCCGGGGCTGGCTGCCGTTCGGCGGCTGACGGGCCCCGGCCGCCCGCTCGGCCGCCCGCTCAGCCGGCCGCGGGACCGTCGACGTAGTCGCGGTCGACGGTGAGGGTGACGCCGCCGTGGGTGTCCTTGACGTTGCCCTGGTACTGGTGGGCCCGCTGGTGGTAGACCCACAGGTCATTGCCGAGCGGGGCGGGCGCGTTGGTGTCGGCGTGGCCGTCCCACTTGGCGTACCAGACGGCGTCCGGCAGCGGGGAGCTGTGGGCCCAGGCCGCGGCGGACAGGTCGGCGATGCCGGAGCTGAAGCTGGAGTAGAACCCGGAGGTGTAGCCGAGCTCGTGCAGCCGCTGGGTCCAGCCGAGGGCGAAGTCGACGACGGCCTGGGCGCAGGCGGAGTCGTTCCTCGGGTACGCCTCCATGTCCATGTAGACCGGGTTGCCCGGGCCGAAGCCGAGCGCCTGCAGCCCGCCGACCGCCTCGTCGGCCTCGGAGCGGCCCTGGTCGGCCGCGTGCGCCGGGTCGATCCGCAGCGGCTTGCGCGCGGGGTCGAGGCACGGCGCCTGGGACCCGGCGTGCACCGGCAGGAACCGCCAGCCCATCGCCCGGGCCTGGCTGACCCAGTCGGCGGTCAGCCGGGGCTGGGAGCAGGCGCGCTGGGACCCGCTGGTGTAGATGCCGATCGCGCTGTACGAGGAGTTGTCCCACCACGTCTGCATGGTGGACAACGGGGGCGCGGTGCAGACGTCGAAGGCGAGGCCGCTGAAGGCGCCCCGGGGTTTGGGCGGGCCCGCGCGGTCGGGCAGCGCGAGCGGTCGGATGGTGGGGAGGGCGACGGCGGCCGGGGCGGTGGCCTCGGCGCTCGCACCGGTTCCGTCGATGGCCAGCAGGAGCACGAGGGCGGCGGCGACGAGGGCCGTGGGGCGGAGATAGCGCATCAATCCGTGATACTGACGGACCATCGGATGAACGCGTCAACCACGCCGCGCGGCCCGCCCGCGCCCACCCTTTCGGGCGCACCCGTCCGCTTCCGTCCCGAATTTTGTAACGAGCTTGCCCGTTCTGCACTCCTTACGGCAAACTCGTCACCATGCCCACCTCCATGCCCGGCGAAACCGCCGCCCCGACGCCGGCCACCACGGCCGTCGCCGAGGCCCTTGCCATGCCGCCCGCCCCCAAGGGCGAGCCCGCCGGCGAGCGCGGCAGCTGGCGACGAGGCGAGGCGCCCGGCCCCGCGGCACCACCCGATCTCCGGCCCGGCCGGCCCACCGGCCGGCTCCCCAAGTTCCTGCGGCGCCCGGAGAGCATCCCGGCGCCGCTTCTGTGTCTGACCGCGATGTTCCTCGTGCAGACCGGGATCGCGCTCTCCAAACCGCTCTTCGGCCCGCTCGGGGTCAGCGGCACGACCTTCCTCCGGCTCGGCTTCGCGGCGGTCATCCTGCTCGCCGTCACCCGGCCGAAGCTGCGCGACAAGCGCCCGCGCGACCTCGCCGCAGCGGCCCTGCTCGGGATGGCCTCGGCCGGGATGACCTTCCTGTTCGCCGGGGCGGTCGACCGGCTGCCGATGGGCACCGCGGCGACCATCGAGTTCCTCGGCCCGCTCGCGGTCGCCCTGGTCTTCGCCCGGCGGGCGAGCCACCTGCTGTGGGCGCTGCTCGCGGCGGCCGGGGTCGCCCTGCTGACCCTGCTCGGCGAGGGCGACGGCGGCGGCTCGCTGGACCCGGTCGGCCTGCTCTTCGCGTTCGGCGCGGCCGCCTGCTACGCGCTGTACATCCTCTTCACCGACAAGGTCGGCGCCGCGTTCCAGGGCTTCCAGGGCCTCGCCGTGTCGATGACGGTCGGCGCGATCACGCTGGCGCCGTTCGGCCTCGGCGAGGCGTGGCACGGGCTGACCGCGCCGGACGCCTCGCCGGTGGTGCTGCTCGCCTCGGTCGCCGGAGTGTCGCTCCTGCTGCCGGTGATCCCCTACGCGCTGGAGATGACCGCGCTGCGGCGGATGCCGCAGCGGGTGTTCAGCGTGCTGGTCAGCCTGGAGCCGGCGGTCAGTGCGCTGGTCGGCCTGGTGGTGCTGGGCCAGCTGCTGGGCGTGCCCCAGCTGGCCGGGATCGGCTGCGTGGTGGCGGCCAGCGTCGGCGCGACGCTGACCGGGCGCAGGTGAACTCCTGAGGAGGTCTCAGGGCCAGAGCAGCGTGCGGGACCACTCGGGGGTGCGCACCGGGCCGGTGCGGGTGTAGCGGAGGCGGATGTGGCGGCGCTCGGCGTCGCCCTGCCAGTACTCGACCTCGTGCGCCCAGAGCGTGTAGACGGCGTGGCCGGCCGCGACGGCGTCCGGCGTGGCCTCCAGGCGGCGCCGGGCGACCGCGACGGCCTCGTCGTACTCCTCCAGCGAGGCCAGCGGCTCACTCTGGCGCCCGACCAGCGCGCCCACCCGGGCGGCCGGGGAGCGGGTGGCGAACTCGGCGGCCGCCACCAGGTCGGCGGCCCGCTCGACGGTGCCGCGGACCCGGACCTGCCGGCCCAGCTGCGGCCAGTAGACGGTCAGCGCGGCGGCCGGGTGGTCGGCGAGCTGACGGCCCTTCGGGCTGTCGGCGGCGGCCGAGAACACCCAGCCGGTGCCGCTCGCGTCGACGTCGCGCAGCACCAGCACCCGGGCGTCCGGGAGGCCGTCGGCGTCGACCGTGGAGAGGGTGACCACCTGCGGGTCGAGCACGCCGGCGTCCAGGGCGGTGGTGAGCCAGTCCGCGAACAGCGGGCCGGGTTCGGCGGGCGCGGCCTCGGCGTCGAAGGTCGGCAGCGGCCGGGCCATCGGCGGACGGCCGAGCAGCAGCTCGGGCACGGACCTCGGCTCCGGCCGGGGCTCGTCCCGGTGCTCATCGCGGTGCTCGTCCCGCGACTCGGGCCGCGACTCGGACCTCGGGTCCGGGCCGGGTGCGGACCCGGCCTCGCCCGGGCCGGTCAGGCCCTCCTCCTCCGCTGCCATCGCGCCCTTCCTTCCGGTCGCCGCGTCCGCCGCCGCGGCCGGCCGGGCCTTCCTGGACCCGGGCGCGCGCGGTGTGCTGTCGGGCGCAACCGTACCGCCGCCGTCGGACGACTCCGGGCGCGGGCCCTGGCTGTACGCACCCGGACGGTTGACGGCGGCGGTCCCCGGAGCCGTTCGGGCGGCCCCGGCCCCGGACGCACGCGTGGGCGGTGCCGGTGACGGCACCGCCCACGAGGCCGGTTCGCGGCGACCCTTTCCGCTGGCCGGTCATGCGCTCGTCGCATCGATCGCGACCGTTCCGAGCCCCGCCGCGGGTGCTCAGCTCACCCGCGGCCACCCACCTCCGGCGCCCCCGCCGACGGTGGAGTGCGCCCGGATCAGTGGAGGATCGGCGCGAAGACGATGTTGACGTTCTTGTTGGACTGGTCGGCCAGGATGGTGCCCGCGTTGTCCTTCGCGGCGAGGGTGTTGTTCTGGTTCGAGGCGCCGGAACCCGTGGCGGTCTGCTGGGTGGAGACGTAGTTGCCGTCGACACCGCCGAAGACGTTCCCGGTGCCGGTGTTGGAGACGACGCCGGCGTTGGAACCGGCGCCCGCCATCGCACCGTTGTCGGCCGCCGCAGCACCGGCACCAGCGAGCAGCAGACCGGCCGCGAGCGGAGCGGCGACCAGGAAACCGGCCACCCGACGGGTGTGGATGCGAACCATGAGAACCTCCAAGAAAACGGTAAATCGTGCAATGTGTGCGGGAGTTCGCCGGCCAGACGAACACCTGCGGGCTGCGACGCCGAGAGACAGACTTCCGCAACAAATCGACAAAGCACCACCTGACGGAGCAGTTTTCGCCCGTTAGCGTGATATCCACCAAGGCCCCGCATAACGGCACGACAGCGGGACAGCGCTTCGACACACCTATCCTGAGCTGGGATTTCATCCGAACGGACGCCCTGCGAAGCCCTACCCGACCCCGCGCGAGGCCGCGCGAAGGAGCGCACGGAAAAATCACCGCGCCACCCTGGGCGCACAGCAAGGGAAGACACGCCCCCGAAAAGTTCGACGACCCGACCATGTCGACAATCGGCGACTTATGAAGACCATCATTCAGGAATGGTGCTGCGACCGTCGGAAGATCAGACCATCTTGCCCGGATTGAGGATTCCCAGCGGATCGAAGACCGCCTTCAGCTGCCGCTGCAGGTCCAGCGCCACCGGCCCCAGCTCGCGCGCCAGCCAGTCCCGCTTGAGCAGCCCGACCCCGTGCTCGCCGGTGATCGTGCCGCCCAGCTCCAGACCGAGCGCCATGATCTCGTCGAAGGAGCGCTGTGCCCGTGCCGTCTCCTCCTCGTCCGAGGCGTCGAAGATGACGATCGGATGGGTGTTGCCGTCCCCCGCGTGGCTCACCACGCCGATGGTCAGCGCATGCCGCTCGGCGATCGCCGCGACACCGTTCAGCATCTCGGCCAGCCGCGAACGCGGCACCGCCACGTCGTCGATCATCGTGGTCCCCAGCCGGTCCAGGGCCGGGAGCGCCAGCCGCCGGGCCGCCAGCAGCAGCTCGGACTCCGCCTCGTCCTCGGCCGGCACGACCTCCGTCGCCCCCGCCGCCCGGCACAGCTCGGCCACCCGCGCCAGCTCGGCGGCCCGGTCCGGCCCGTCGAACGCCACCAGCAGCAGCGCCTGGGTGGACGCCGGCAGGCCCATCCGCCCCATCTCGTTGACCGCCCGCACGCTGACCGCGTCCATCAGCTCCATCAGCGACGGGGTCAGACCGCCCGCCATCACCGCGCAGACCGCGGCCCCGGCGGCGTCCGCGCTCGGGAACTCCGCCGCCAGTGCCAGCTGCGGCGGCGGGGCGGGCCGCAGCGACAGCACCGCCCGGACCACCACGCCCAGCGTGCCCTCCGAACCGACCAGCAGCCGGGTCAGGTCGTACCCGGCCACGCCCTTGGCCGTCCGGCGGCCGGTGGACAACAGGCGCCCGTCCGCGAGCACGACGTCCAGCCCGAGCACGTACTCGCTGGTGACCCCGTACTTCACGCAGCACAGGCCGCCGGCGCCGGTGCCGATGTTGCCGCCGATCGTGCAGGACTCCCAGCTGGACGGGTCCGGCGGGTAGGACAGGCCCAAGTCGGCCACCGCGCGCGAGAGTTCGGCGTTGACCACGCCCGGCTCGACGACCGCGATCCGGTTCACCGGGTCGATCTCCAGGATGCGGTTCAGCTTCACCAGGGACAGCAGGACGCAGCCGTCGACGGCGTTCGCGGCACCGGAGAGCCCGGTCCGCGCGCCCTGCGGCACCACCGGGACGCGGAGGTCGGTGGCGGTCCGCAGGACGTGCTGCACCTGCTCGACGGTCTCCGGGAACACGACGACGGCGGGCGTCCCGGCGGCGCAGAACCCCGCCATGTCGTGGCGGTAGGCGTCCAGGACGTCCTCGTCCACGACGACCGCCCCGGGCGGGAGCCCCTGCGCCAGCCGATCCGTCAGATCACCCATCGCCGCCTCCGCTCACCGCCCGCAGTCGTCCCCCGCACTCTGCCCGCCGGGCGAAGCCCCGGCAAGTGGGCCCTGCGGGGCAGGAGGTGGGGGAACGGCTCCGCCGGGGAGCGGACGGGGGAAGGAGGCGGAGGGCCGTACAGGCGCCCCGGCAAGTGGGCCCTGCGGGGCAGGGTGGGGGGCGGAGGGCCGTGCAGGCCCCGGCGGGTGGGCCCTGCGGGGCAGGGTGGGGGGCGGAGGGCCGTGCAGGCCCCGGCGGGTGGGGGCGGCCGGGCCGGCCAGGCGGGGTACAGCGGCTCGACCGGGTCCAGG
>NZ_JBHWGD010000028.1:29083-53777 GCF_042733235.1 Kitasatospora sp. NPDC059722 | reverse complement strand
GGGGCCCGGGGGGGCGGGGGGGGGGGCGGGGGGCCCGGCCCGCCCCGGGGGGGGGGCCGCGGGGGGGGGGGGGGGGGGGCGGGGGGCCGCCCCCCCCCGGGGGGGGGGGGCCGGCGGGGCCTGCGTCGCGGGTTACTGCGGCTCGACGGGTTCCTGGAGTTCGGTCACCCAGTGGGCCGGGTCGTCCGGGCACTCCAGGTAGAGCTCGCGGGCGTAGCCGGTGGAGCGGTAGCCGTTGGCCTCGATGAAGTGGGCCAGCTCCTGGAAGGCGCCCACCGCGTCGTCCATCGACCCGCGGTGGACGACCGTCGCCGCGTGGTCGAGCGCGGGCAGGTCGACCACGTCGAAGTCGTGCTCCCCCGCCCGCACCCCCGGCCCGACCGGGACCGCGGCGCGGACCAGCACCGCCCCGCCGCCCTCCGGGGCCTCCTCGTAGCGGGCCACGGCCGGGCCGGTCTCGGCCACCCCCGCCGCCGCCAGCCGGCGGCACAGCTCGGCGAACAGCGGGCCGATCACCGGCCCGATGTCCTCCGGCTGGTAGCTCGCCGCCACCGCGCTCAGTTCGGCCGCCCGGACGGACGGCACCGGCTTCACCACGACATCGTGCGTGGACATGGTCCCCTCGCTCTCGATCGTCCGGAGCCTCGCCCGCACCCGGGCCAGTCGCCGCGTGTCCGCCGCGATCGCCTCGGCCAGTTCGGCGCGCCGCAGCCGCAGCATCCCGCGCAGTTCGGCCGCGTCCACCTCCTCGTCCAGGACGGCCCGCACCTGCTGGAGCGTGAAGCCCAGCTCCTTGAGCGCGATCACCCGGTTGAGCCGGGCGAGTTGGGCCGCCTGGTAGAAGCGGTAGCCGCTGACCGGGTCCACCCGGGCGGGGTGCAGCAGTCCGATGGCGTCGTAGTGGCGCAGCATCCGCACCGACACCCGGCCGTGCCTGGCGAAGTCTCCGATGTTCAACATGGTGCTCCCAGTGCACGGCCTCCCACGGTGTCAGGGTCAAGCCCCGCTGCCCGCAAAACGCGAAGGCGGGTGCCGACTCGATGTCGGCACCCGCCCTGAGCAGGTGTTTTCCCCTACCAGCGGAGAGCGTGGGATTCGAACCCACGGTGACGGGTCACGCCACGACAGTTTTCAAGACTGTTCCCTTAGGCCGCTCGGGCAGCTCTCCAGGCGGAGGTCAGCCTAACGGGTCCGGCGGGGTTCGGTGCACACGGTTTCCGGGCGCCGGGTCAGCTCGGGGTGTCGCCCTCCCGCGAGCCGAGGGTGACCTTGGTGGTCATGGTCTGGCCGTTGCGCTGGTACTCGACGTCGACGGTCTCGCCGGGCTTGTGCGTCCAGATCCGGCTGACCAGGGCCGGGCCGTTCTCGATCGGGGCACCGTTGAGCTTGGTGATGACGTCGCCGGGCTTGAGGCCGGCCTTGTCGGCGGCGCCGCCGGGGGTGACGGCGGGCTGGCCCTGGATGTCGCGGGTCTGGATCTGCGCCCCGTCGCCCTTGTAGTCGTCGTTGCGCAGCACCTGGAGCTGCGCGTAGACCGGCTTGCCGGTCTTGATCAGGGTGTCGGCGACCCACTTGGCCTGGTTGATCGGGATGGCGAAGCCGAGGCCGATGCTGCCGGCCCGCCCGTTGGCGGAGGCGTTGGACTGGATCGCCGAGTTGATGCCGACCACGGCGCCGCTGGAGTCGAGCAGCGGGCCGCCGGAGTTGCCGGGGTTGATCGAGGCATCGGTCTGCAGGGCGTTCATGTAGGAGGCCTGGGCGCCGGTCTCGTCGCCGGAGGCGACCGGGCGGTCCTTGGCGCTGATGATGCCGCTGGTGACGGTCGACTCCAGGCCGTACGGCGCGCCGATCGCGATGGTGGCGTCGCCGACGTTGACCTTGTCGGAGTCGGCCAGCGTGAGCGGGCTCAGCTTCTCCTTCGGCGGGTTGTCGATCTTGACGACGGCCACGTCGTAGCCCTCGGCGCGGCCGAGCACGGAGGCGCTGTAGGAGGAGCCGTCGGCGAACTTGACGGTCAGTTTGCCGCCGCCGCCGGTGACGGCGGGCGCCACCACGTGGTTGTTGGTGAGGATGTGGCCCTCGGTGTCGAAGACGAAGCCGGTGCCGGTGCCCGACTCGCTGCTGTTCTGCGCCTTGATGGTGACGACGCTCGGCAGCGCCTTCTGCGCGATGGCGGCGATCGAGCCGGGGGCGGGCTCGTTCTTCTGGGTGTTGCTGGCCTGGATGGTGGTGCTGCGGTGGTCGTCCGCGGAGGCGACGGAGTTGCCGTTGCCCGAGACCGCCACGCCGACGGCACCGCCGGCGATGCCCGCCACGAGGGCGACGGCGGCGATCAGGGCGACCAGGCCGCCGCGCTTCTTGCGGGGACCGCCGGGGCCGGCCGGGCCGCCGGGGTAGTCCGCCGGGTAGCCGAGCGGGCCCGCGGGACCGCCGGGCGCACCGGGGGCGCCCGGGTAGCCGGGAATGCCGTGCGCGGCGGTGGTGTCGTGCCCCGCGCCCCAGCCGCCGAGCGGGCGGCCGGCGCCGAACGGGTGCTGGGCGCCGGGGGCGGCGTACGGGTCGTGGGCGCCGGCGGCGGGGACGCCGTGGGTCGGCGTCGCGTACGGGTTGGCGACCGGCGGCAGGACCGGGGCGGCCTCGCCGACGGGCGCGGCGGG
The DNA here is from genome assembly GCF_042733235.1 of Kitasatospora sp. NPDC059722. NCBI lineage: Bacteria > Bacillati > Actinomycetota > Actinomycetes > Kitasatosporales > Streptomycetaceae > Kitasatospora > Kitasatospora sp. NPDC059722. The sequence continues at coordinate 51,120 of NZ_JBHWGD010000028.1, read as the reverse complement.
CGCAGCCGGTGCGACGGGCGCAGCCGGTGCCGCGGCCGGGGCGACGGGCGCGGCCGGGGCGGGCGGCAGGACCGGCGGCGGGGCGTCGATGTAGCCGCTCTCGGCGACCGGCGCGACCGGCGCCTCGGCGGGCGCGGCGGGGGCCGCCTCGGGCGCAGCGGGGGCGACGGGCGCCGCCTCCGGGACGGGGACCTTGGTGAAGGCCATGGTCGGCTTGTGCCCGCCCTCGGCCGGCGCGGCGTCCGCCGGGGCCTCGGGCTCGGGCACCCGGCCGAAGGCCATGGTCGGCTTGTGCCCGCCGTCGGCCGGCGGGGCGTCCGCCGGGGCCTCGGGCTCGGGGATCCTGCCGAAGGCCATGGTGGGCTTGTGCCCGTCCGGAGCCGGGGCCGCTGCCGCGGCCTCAGTGCCCGAGGGCTGCTCCCCCTGCGGCCCGGTGGGCCCAACCTCGCGCTCGGTGCTCACGGACGACCTCCATAGCTGACAGAACCAAGGACCATAGTTTTTCGCACTGCCGATTCGATTGCCGTAAGGACCCCTCTGAAGAACTCATAAGAATCCTTAGGCGGGACCGACGCCTCCGCTCGACGACACGTTCCCGGCGGCGGCTCCCCCACCCCCGCCGAACGTCCCGCGATGCGGACCGCACGCCCCCTGGCCTTGGGCGTTCGCCCCGGTGCCGGTTAGCCTGTCGCTCCAAACTGACACGCGGGAGCTTGGACCTTCCAGGCTGAGAGTGCGCTGGTCGACCGTACGCCACGGGATCCCGGGCGGACCGTCGAGGGGGCGTTGACCGCCGGAACCTGTCCGGGTAATGCCGGCGTAGGGAGTATCGGCCATGCCGCCTGCTTCGCCATCCTCTTCTTCGGGCGCGCCCGAGTCCAAGGGTTTCTCCGAATCGTCCACGACCGGTCATGACGGGCCCGGATCCGGCGGGACCGCCGCCGCGACCGCGCTGCTGGACCGGCCGGAGAAGGCCGAGGCACCGCTCGTCCTCGACGCCGAGCCGCCGCGCACGCTGCGTTTCCGCGACCACTTCGCGCTGTGGATGAACCTCGGCGTCAGCCTGATCGGCTTCTCCACCGCCGCCACCGTGCTCGGCGCCCCGGGCAGCGAGCTGTCGCTGGCCGCCGCGGGCACCGCGATCGTGGCCGGCACCGCGGTGGGCACCGCGATGCTCGGCGTGGCCGCGCTGATCGGCGCCCGCACCGGCGCGCCGGCGATGGCGAACCTGCGCGGGCTGTTCGGCACCCGGCTCTCGTACGTCCCGACGGTGCTGAACATCGTCCAGTGCATCGGCTGGGGCGTGTTCGAGCTCCTGACGATCGCGGCGGGCGCGCAGACGGTCGCCCACACGGACAGCTACCGGTGGCTGTTCGTCCTGCTCGCGGGCGGGCTGACCACCGTGCTGACGATCTGGCCGCTCGGCTCGATCCGGGTGCTGCGGCGCTTCGTGGCGGGCGCCGTCGCCGTCGCGATGGTCTACCTGACCGTCCAGCTGGGCCGGCACGGCGTGCCCGACCCGGGCAAGGGCAACTGGCACGGCTTCCTGGGCGCCACCGACGCGATGATCGCGGTGTCGATCTCCTTCGTCCCGCTCGCCGCCGACTACACGCGGCACTCGCGCACGCCGCGCTCGGCGTTCTGGGGCAGCTTCTCCGGCTACACCGTCGCCCAGGTGTGGTGCTACGCGCTGGGCCTGATGGCACTGCTGCAGTCCGACGGCGACCCGAACAAGATCTTCGACTCCTTCCTCGGCGTCTGGGCGGGCTGGCTGTTCCTGCTGGTGCTGGTGCTGCGCGAGACGGACCAGTCCTTCGCCAACGTGTACTCGACCGCGATGTCGGTGCAGAACCTGCTGCCGCGGGCGGACCGCCGGGTGCTGTCCGGCGCGATCGGCCTGCTGACCACCGTGCTGGCGCTGCGGATCGACAAGTTCACCGACACGTACACCAACTTCCTCGGCCTGATCGGCTCGGTCTTCGTGCCGCTGTTGGCCGTGCTGGCGGTGGACTACTTCTTCGGCGCCGGCCGCAACGGCTGGAACCTCACCGCCGAGGCGCCCTCGCGCTGGCTGATGCTGCTGCCGTGGGTGCTCGGCTTCGCGGTCTACCAGTTCATCGCGCCGACCCCGGTGGCCGGCTGGTGGACCGACTTCTGGACCTCGGCCCAGGGGGCGCTGCACTTCACCCCGCAGGAGTGGACGTCGGCCTCGCTGTTCGCCTTCGCGGTGCCCGCGCTGGTCACCTGGGCGCTCACCCCGCTGAGCCGGCGCACCCCGCAGCACTGAGGGACGGCAGGCGAGGACGGCCCCTCGGGTTGGGACCGTCTTCGCCTCCGCGTCACCTGCTCCGCCTATCGTTGACGGCGTGACCAGCCCAGATCTGTCTTCGACGGCCCCGCGCACCGCGCCGTCCGTCCAGGTAGTCGCCCACCGCGGCTCCTCGGACGCCCTGCCCGAGCACACCCTGGCCGCCTACCGGCGGGCCCTCGAGGAGGGCGCGGACGCCGTCGAGTGCGACGTCCGGGTGACCGCCGACGGCGAGCTGGTCTGCGTGCACGACCGCCGCATCGGCCGGGTCTCCAACGGCCGCGGCACCGTCTCGGCGATGACGCTCGCCGAGCTGCAGGACTACGACTTCGGCGCCTGGAAGACCGGCCGGCCCAGCACCGACCCCGAGCTGCGCGGCGTGCTGACCCTGGAGCGGCTGCTGGAGCTGGTCGTGGACTGCGGACGGCCGGTGGACCTGGCGATCGAGACCAAGCACCCGGTGCGCTTCCGCGGCCGGGTCGAGGCCGAGCTGCTCCGGATGCTCGAACGGTTCAAGATCTCCGGCACCCGCGAGGGCGACCGCCCGTCCGCCCGGATCATGAGCTTCTCGTCGATCGCGCTGGACCGGGTGGCCGCCGCCGCGCCGGACTACCCTCGGGTGTTCCTGATCGAGCGGATGCTGCCGCTGCTCGGCCGGCTGCGGGAGGGCCGGCCGCTGCCCGGCGGGGCGCGGATCGCCGGGCCCGGCATCGACCTGGTGCGGGCCAAGCCCGACCTGGTGCCGCGGCTGCGCGAGCTGGGCCACGAGGTGCACGTGTGGACGGTCGACGAGCCGGCCGACGTGGACCTGTGCCTGGAGCTCGGGGTGTCGGCGATCATCACCAACAAGCCCGCGCAGGTGCTGGCGCAGCTCGGCCGCTGAGGGCCCCGGAGGGCCCACGGGCCCCACGGATCCCGGTGGGTGCCGACCGCTCTGTCGGAACCTGATCGCCGAACCCGACCGATCCGGTCGGCATTCAAACCTTCCGCGCACGTTTCTTGCCGGAAATCGTGCGCCGGCGCGACGGAGGGTGAGCGGGGAATGACCTCCCGCCCACCCTCGGTCGCGCTGCTCGAAATGGGCTCGCGGGATCGTCGCGCGGTCGTTTCCGACGCATTACCAAGGGGCATCCATCCCTCGGCATACGCTGAAGGAGGTCCGGGGGTGGCGTTGATGGTGGCGCGTGAAGTGCCGACTTCATCGACCATGGCAGTGCCGCACGGCCCAGCGAGTGTCGGGGTCGCACGGCGCCGACTGCGTCGAGATCTGGGTGATCGGCAGATACCGGAACCGGTCATCGATGATGCCGTACTGATCCTTTCCGAGCTGTTGAGCAATGCGTGCCGGTACGCCCGGCCGCTCGGCCCGCTGCCCGCGCTCGGGCGCGGCACCCTGGCCGAGGTCGTCGACCAGGTACTGGTCGGCGTCCCGTCCGGGCCGCATGCCGGTGCGCCGGCCGGCCGGGACGCGGAACAGCCCGGCGACGACGGCGGCGTGCTCGTCCGCTGGCAGATGCACGCGGACGGCGTGCTGACGGTGGAGGTCACCGACGGCGGCGCACCGACGCGGCCCGAGCCCGGCAGCCCCTCGCTGACCTCGCGCGGCGGCCGCGGCCTGGGCATCGTCGACCAGCTCGCGAGCGACTGGGGCGTGCGCGACGCACCCGGCGAGGTGACGGTCTGGGCCGCGCTGCCCGCCCGCGCGCGGCACGCCAGGCGCACCGGCGGTGACGCCCGCAGCGCCTGAGCGCCCCGCCCGCAGGCCCCGGGCGCCGCCGCCGCAGCGCTCCCGCCCCGGCGCGTGCCCGCGCGCCGGGAGAACGTCAGTAGGCTTCCCGGAGCAAAGGACCACCGTCCCCGGGAGAGCCGCACCATGGGCAAGAAGGCCGCCAAGAAGGCGCCGCAGCGCCAGTCCACCACCGCCGTCACGGGTGAGATCCCCGTGGTCGGGGCCCGCGACGACTGCCCGTGCGGCTCGGGCCGCCGGTACAAGGCCTGCCACGGCCGGGAGGCCTCGCACGCGGTGCAGGAGCTGGTGCACCGCCCGTTCGAGGGCCTGCCGGGCGAGGCCGACTGGGTCGCGCTGCGCGAGCTGGTGCCCGCCGCCACCGTGCCGCTGACGCTGGCCGCCGGAGTCGCCGGGACCGCCGTCGGCGAGGTGCCGTCGGTCACCCTGGCCACCGTCCTGCCGCTCGCCTGGCCGGCCCTGCGCCGCCAGGACGGCTCGATCCTGCTCGGCCTGCAGACCCAGTCCTCCTCGGGCGACCTGAGCCGCGACCTCGCGGACGCGCTGGAGCTGGCCCTGGCCGCCGAGCCGGGCAGCCCCGTGCCGGCCCGCCGGACCGTCCCGGGCGGGCGCCGCCTGCAGGACCTGCTGGACGTCACGGCGGACTTCACGCCCGCCGTGCACACCGGCTTCGAGTTCTGGCTGGAGGACGCCGAGACCGCCACCGGTGAGGTCGCCGCCTCGCTGGAGCGCGCCAACGCCTCCGCCATCCCGACCGAGAAGCTCACCAGTGTCGACGCCGCGTACTGGTGCGGCACCCCGGACAAGAACCACCTGCGCTGGGTGATGACCGTCCCCGAGGAGCAGCTCCTGGACGCGCTGGCCCGGCTGAACGCGGCCGGCGAGGCCTCGCTCGGCACCGACACCCGCCTGGTCGGCTCGTTCCGCGCGCACGGCCTGACCGTCCCCGTGTGGGACCTGCCGCTCGCCATGACGGCGGCCGACTGCGAGAAGCCCGCCGCCGGGTTCGCCGAGCGGCTCGCCGCCGTCCTCGCGGACCCGGCGCCGCTCACGGCCGACGAGCGACGCGCCCGCGCGAACCTGGTGAACCGTCAGGTCACCCTGAACTAAAGCGCGCAGGAACGAGGTGATACGCGTCACATTGTCGCCCTGAACCGCAATTTCCGGGCGTGGAGGGCGTCTTGGAAATTGGCGCGGACGCAGATCCTTGTTACTGTCTAAAGAGTCCGGTCGCTGGTGCATCCCCCGTCGCCAGCGGCCGGATCTTTTGTTTTTCCGGGCGGACGGCGCCGGACCCGGCCGATGACCGGCCGACGGGCCGCCACCGGACGGCCGGTCAGTAGGCCGAGCGCCCGCTGTCCAGCCGGACCGTCGCCTCCACCAACTCGCCCAGCAGTGGCCCGACCTGCGGCAGCCACACCCCGCCATCGGCCGCCCGCCGCGGCGCCAGCACCCAGCGCACCGGGCCCGCTCCCGCACCGGGCGGCAGCGGCAGGAAGCCGCCCGGCCCGTGGTAGTGCAACGAGCCCGGCACCCAAGGGAGTTGGGCGAGCATCTCGCCGAGCGAGTCCAGCGAGTACGGCGCCACCAGCAGCGCGTAGCGGCCCGGCATCGCCAGCACCGGCCCCAGTGGCAGCCGCAGCGCCCCCAGGTACGCGAGCGCGCGGGCCCCGGCCAGGGCCGGCAGGCTCACCGCCGACACCGCCCGACCGGTCGCCGCCAGCACCGGCGCGTCCGGGCTCTGCCGCTCCCACCACCAGCGCACCATCCGGGCGTCCGTGGTGGCCGCCAGCAGCGGCGGGTCGTGCGGGTGCGCGCCCGGCACCGGGCAGTCCGGGTCGCCGCACGAACAGCGCCCGCCGGACAGCACCGCGCCCGGCACCACCGGCCAGCGGTGGTCGACGGCCGACTCCAGGGCCGCGGTCAGCCGGGCGGACCGGGCCGCGGACCGGCCCCTCGGATCCTCACGCATGGCGCTCGTTCCTTTCCCTGACCGCTCGGTTCGCTCCGGGGCCGCCGTCCGTCCCGGGGCCGCGTCCGCCGGACTCGCCGCACGGGCCGCGGCGGCGCGGACCGGGGGCACGCGGCGGGCGGGCGGTACGGCGGACGGCGCGGCGCGGACGTGGAGCACGGCGTGGAGCACGACATGAGAGGGGCCGCGCACGGGAACAGCCCTCGGAACGAGAATCGCGTATGCGCCCGGATGGACGCCGCCCGGGCGCGCTTGGTTCCACCGTACGAGTGAGTGACATCCGGCCAGCGCGGCATCCGGGCGGCGAAAGCATACGATCCGGACGGCCGCCGGGTCCGTCCCCACGGTTCTGCCCGCTCCCGGGCCGCTCCATTCCTCCCGGCCGGAACGGCGCGCGTACGAACCGGACGCGCCCTCCGTCCGGGTCGCAGTGGAGGGGGAACCGGCCACCGGCTCGTCCCGGATCTGGACATGCCCCAAATGGCCTGTGTAGAAGTGGTGCCATTGCTGTCGATCAATGACGAGTAGTAGCGATTCGAGGCGAAACGCGCCCTTCGGCCGCGCTCGCCCCCACATCGGCCGTCCCTGGGGGTTCCGCATGACACGTAGCACCGCGTCAGGAGTGCCGGCATGACCGAGACCCACCCGTCGTCGACGCCCAGTTCACCCGCAGCGCCGGCCGAGCCGGGCTTCACCGGCGGGCTCTCCGTCCTCGACCCGCTCGTCGACCAGCCGGGCCTGCCCGGTCCCGCCGAGGCCCAGGACGGTGCGGCGGAGGCCCTCACGGCACCGTCCACCGGGGTGCAGGACCGTTTGGCCGGACGCCTGTCCGATTTCACCAGCCTGTACGAGCACACCGAACGGCTCGCCCGCGCCCGCGGCCTCGACGCCACCCTGGCCGCCGTCCTGGCCTCCGGCGCCGACCTGCTCGGCGCCGGCCGCGGCGTCCTGGTCACCCGGCAGCCCGGCGGCGGCCCCGGCCAGCCGCTCGGCCTCGGCCTCGACCGCGCCAGCCTCGGCGCCCTGGAGACCGTCCCCTTCGAGCAGAGCCTGCTTGCCCGCCTGCTGCGCGACCGGGACCGGCCCGAGCGGCTGCACTCCCCCGACCTCGCCGAGGACCCGGCCACCGGCGCCCGGCTGCGCGAACTCGCCGCCCACCTCGGCCTCGGCGGCTGCTACGGACTGCCGCTCGCCACCGAGGAGGACGGCCCGCTCGCCGCCGCCGTCTGGTTCTACGACCGGCCCGCCGAACCCACCGAACGCCAGCGCGAACTCGCCCACCGCTACTGCCGGTTCGCCGCCCCGCTGATCGCCGGGCAGCTGGCGGCCGACAAGGTCAGCCGCACCACCGAGGCGCTGCTCCGCGGCCTGCTGCCCGACCGGCTCCCCCAGCCCGCCGGGCTGCGGCTGGCCGCCCGGCTCGTCCCCGCCGGCCTCGACCGCTCCAACGGCAGCGACTGGTACGACGCCATCCCGCTGCCCGACGGCACCGTCGGCCTCACCGTCGGCTCCGTCTCCGGCGACGGCCCCGGCGCGGGCCCCGGCTCCGCGCCCGGCGCCGCCGCCGCGATGGGCCGCGTACGGGCCGCGCTGCGGGCGTACGCGGTGCTGGAGGGCGAGGACCCGGTCTCCGTCCTCGGCGACCTCGAACTGCTCCTGAAGACCACCGAGCCCACCCGCAGCGCCACCGCCGTCTACGCCTGGATCGAACCCGACGAGCGCCGGATCACCCTGGCCGGCGCCGGGCACTGCCCGCCGATCCTGGTCAACCGGCACGGCGCCGAGTTCGTCGAGACCTCGCTCTCCGCGCCGCTCGGCATGCTCGCCTGCTGGGAGGCCCCCGGCGTCGAGCTCACCGCCGAGCGCGGGGACACCCTGCTGCTGTACACCGAGGGCCTGGCCCGCCGCTGCGGCCCCACCCTGCACGCCGGGCAGGCCAACCTGCGCCGGGCCGCCGCCGACGCCCCGCGCGACGTGCGGATCGACCCCGACCGGCTCTGCGCCCACCTGCTCGCCGCCTGCCCCGGCCGCGAGGGGGCCGACGCCGCCACCGACGACCTGATGCTGCTGGGCGCCCGCTTCGAGTAGACCTTCCGGCCCCGAACGAGTGGGCGACCGGGCGTCCGTACCATGGGACGCACGGCCGCCCACGTGTGTCGCGATCCGACATCCCCCACGGGCGGGCCGCACCACCCCCAAGGAGGCGTTGTACGTGACCGAGGACCGCACCCCGGCGGTGGCCGAGAACCCCGAGGCCACCGGCGGCGAGGAGCCGAAGCAGTTCAAGGGCCGCAAGAACGGCCTGTACTCCGAGGTCTCGGACGAGCTGGCCGCCTCGATGAAGTCCGGCTGGGCCGACACCGAGCTGCACGGCCTGACGCCCGTCGCCCAGGCCCCGTACGCCGCCGAGCGGCGCGCCCGGCTCTCGGCCGCGTACCCCGGCGAGCGACTGGTGATCCCGGCCGGCAACCTGAAGGTCCGCGCCAACGACACCGACTACAACTTCCGCGCCGCCAGCGAGTACGTCCACCTCACCGGCGACCAGACCGAGGACGCCGTCCTCGTCGCCGAGCCGACCGGCGACGCCGGCCACGAGTTCGGCCTCTACCTGCTGCCCCGCTCCGACCGCGACAACGGCGAGTTCTGGCTCGACGGCTACGGCGAGCTGTGGGTCGGCCGCCGGCACAGCCTCACCGAGCAGGAGCAGCTGCTCGGCCTGCCCGCCCGCGACGTCCGCAAGGCCGCCGACGAGCTCGCCGCGCGCGCCAAGGACTCCGCCGCCCCCACCCGGCTCGTCCGCGGCTACGACGAGGGCCTGGAGGGCGCCCTGGGCGAGTTCCTCGACGCCGACAAGGACGCCGAGCTCAAGGAGTTCCTGAGCGGCCTGCGGCTGGTCAAGGACGCCTGGGAGATCGGCGAGCTGCGCGCCGCCTGCGACGCCACCGTCAAGGGCTTCACCGACGTCGTCCGCGAGCTCGGCCAGGCCGTCGCCACCTCCGAGCGCTGGATCGAGGGCACCTTCTGGCGCCGCGCCCGCGTCGAGGGCAACGACGTCGGCTACGGCACCATCGCCGCCGCCGGCCCGCACGCCACCACCCTGCACTGGGTCCGCAACGACGGCGACGTCCGCCCCGGCGAGCTGCTGCTGCTCGACGCCGGCGTGGAGACGCACACCCTCTACACCGCCGACGTCACCCGCACGCTGCCCATCGGCGGCCGTTTCAACGACCTCCAGCGCAAGATCTACGAGGCCGTCCACGACGCCCAGGAGGCCGGCATCGCCGCAGTGCGGCCCGGCGCCCGCTTCCGCGACTTCCACGCCGCCTCGCAGCGCGTCCTCGCCGAGCGCCTGCTCGCGTGGGGCCTGCTCGACGGCTCCGTGTACGACGTCGAGAAGGTCCTGGAGCTGGGCCTCCAGCGCCGCTGGACCCTGCACGGCACCGGCCACATGCTCGGCCTGGACGTCCACGACTGCGCCCACTCGCGCCGCGAGGAGCACGTCGACGCCCTGCTGGTGCCCGGCATGGTCCTCACCGTCGAGCCCGGCCTGTACTTCCAGCAGGACGACCTGACCGTCCCCGAGGAGTACCGCGGCATCGGCGTCCGCATCGAGGACGACATCCTCGTCACCGCCGACGGCAACGAGAACCTCTCCGCCGGCCTCCCCCGCCGCGCCGAGGACGTCGAGGCCTGGATGGCATCGCTCGCCTGACCCGCACGCACGAGGGCCCGGCCTCCCCCTGTCGTTCGGGGAGGCCGGGCCCTCGCGCGCGCTACTTGGCGATCACCTGCAACTGGAGGGTGGTGCCGCCGGAGACGGTGTAGCTCTCAGCCACGGGCGTGGCGAGTCGCGCGGTCAGCGAGAAGGAGCCGGGGGTGTCCTGGGCGGCCAGCTTCAGGCGGTAGTTGACCGTGGTGCTCTGCCCGGGATCCAGGTCCACGGGCAGCCCCGTCTGGAGCGAGGAGTAGGAGTCGAGCATCCGCACGTCCATCGGCTTCCAGTCCGCCCCTTCCTGGCGTTCCAGCGTGCCCTGCAACGGCTGCCCGACAGGTGCGGCGTAGGAGTCGTAGAAGACCACGGCCTTCGCACCGGAGACCTTGGCGCTGCCGGTGTTCTTGTAGGTGACCGAGAACTCGACGGGAGTCCCGTCGTTCGGCACCTGCTGGCCGGGCTTGAGGCCGCTCACCGAAACGCCGACGCTCTCCGAGTAGGGCGCGACGTGGCCGCTGACGTCCAGGCTGTTGACGATCGTCATCAGCCCCTGCTGGTAGTCGTCCTTGAGCCCGATCGCGGAGACGAACACCTGGTCCTTGGGCAGGGCCCACAGCTGGGCGGTGAAGGACGAGGTGCCGCACGAGTCCTGCCACTGCGACTTCCGGGCCGGACGGCCGGACACCGTGGGCGTCGTCCTGGTCGGGGCGTGGCTGGTGACCTGCTCGCCCGCGGCGGGCACGTGCGGGTTGCCCCAGACCGGGCAGAACGGCTGGTGGGCCCAGCCGCCGGCGCGGTCGAGGTCGGAGGTCGACGGCCAGCTCATCGAGTCCGTGTCGAAGACCGTCACGTCCACTCCGTAGGGCTGGCAATCCCGGCTGGTGGCGTCCTGCGGAGCCCCCGGGCTCAGCAGGCAGAGGTGGTAGCTGGCCGGGTCGTCGGAAGCGATCCGCCAGCCCGCCGGGACCTTCAGCTTCACACCGCGGAACGTGTACGGCGTCGCCGGGCCGGTGGTGGCGCCGGTGGCCTTGTTCGTCGGAGTGGGGGACGACGACGGGGTGTCGTCGGCGAGGGCCGCGGCGGTCTCCGGGGCGTCCGGGGTCCCGGTGTCGGTCGGGGTGGCCGTCTCGGACGGGGTGGCCGTGGGGCTGGGGGTCTCGGTGGGCGTCGCCGCGGGGGTCGGGCTGGGGGAGGCCGACACCGTGGCGGCCGGCGGCGCGTGGTCGTGGTCGGCCACGGGGTTCCCGTGCAGCGTGACCACGCCGACCGCCATCGCGGCGGCCAGGCCGAGCAGCGGGACGGTGACGGCGTAGACCGGGCGTAGTCTGCGGATCCGGCGATTGGGCGGGGCCGCGGGGCGCAGGTCGTGCGCGGTGATCAGGGACGTGCGGGCGGTCATCGCCTCGCGCAGCAGCCGTTCCGTCGGGGTCTCGGCCGGCCCGTCGCCGTCGCCGCCGATCCGGCGGGGGAACTTGTCGGTCATCGAACCTTCTCCAGGTGCTTTTCGAGAGCGTCCAGGGCCCGGCTGGCGGTGGACTTCACGGCGCCCCGGGACAGGCCCAGGGTGTCGGCTATCTGCGCCTCCGACATGTCCGACCAGTAGCGCAGCACCAGCACCTCGCGCTGGCGGGGGGTCAGTTCCTGCAGGGCGACCAGCACGCGCCGGTGCTCGTCGTTGAGCACCGCGTGCTCCTCGGCCGACGGGGCGTCGGTCTCGTGCGGCGGCACGTACTCACGGGCCGTCTTGCGGCGGCGCAGCATCGAGCGGGCGCCGTTGACGACCGCCGTGCGCAGGTAGCCGAGCGCGTTGTCGAGGTCGTCCAGTTCCTCGCCGTGGCGCTGGTAGAGCTGGGTGAAGGCCTCCTGGACCACGTCCTCGGCGAGGTCCTGGTGGTCGACCAGCAGGACGGCCATCCGGACCAGCCCGAGCCGGTGGGCGTGGTAGAGGTCGGTCAGGGTCGGCCGGTCCTCGGTACGGCCGCGTCCCCCGCGCAGCAGCCGGAAACCGGAGCGCCGCTGCACCGCCTGGTGCTCGGTGGTGGGGACGGCGACGGGCTCGCCGGCCTCCTGGGCACCGAACAGCAGGGCGGCCACTCCGCGGACGGAGAAACCACGCTTCCATGCCGGCGCGATGATCGGCCCGATGGCCATGGACATCTGCGTCTTCCGCTTTCCCCCGGGACGGTTTCCGGGCGTACCGGAACCGTCTGCTCACCTGATCTTGATCGAGATCGGCAAGATCCTCCCAGCCGCCACCGGCCTGGTGTTCTCCGCCCCCGTACCAATGGACGTGCGGGGGCGGTGGAGGTTGCAGGTGAGTTCCGAAAAATCCCGGCGCGGCCCGACGGACTAAACTCACCGACGTTCCACCACCCTTGAGCAGGGGGTTCGCATGACCCAGCACGACAACCCGCCGCAGGGCAGCACGTCGCAGGCCGCCGGGAGGACCGCGCCCGGGCCGGTCGCGGTCGCCATCGGGCGCCGGCCGGAGCCGGTGCACGACGTCGCGGTGTACGCGTTCGACGGCATGGCGCCGTTCGAACTCGGCGTGGCGGTCGAGGTGTTCGGGCTCGCCCGGCCGGAGCTGAGCGGCCTGCTGGCGGCGCCCTGGTACGGCCTGAAGGTGTGTGCGGACCGGCCCGGGACGGCGCTCGACGCGGTGGGCGGGTTCGCGATGGTCGCCCGGCACGGGCTCGACGAGCTGGCGGCCGCGGACACCGTGATCGTCCCCGGGGTGCCGAACGCCTTCGGCGGGGTGGTGTCGCCGGGCCTGGTCGCGGCGCTGCGCACGGCGCACGAGCGCGGCGCCCGGATCGTCTCGATCTGCTCGGGCGCCTTCGCCCTGGCCGCCGCCGGCCTGCTCGACGGCCGCAAGGCGACCACGCACTGGCGCTACGCCGAGCTGCTCCAGCAGCGGTACCCGTCGGTGGAGGTCGACCCGGACGTGCTGTACGTCGACAACGGGGACGTCCTGACGAGCGCGGGCAGCGCCGCCGGGATCGACCTGTGCCTGCACCTGGTGCGCCGGGACCACGGCGCGAAGGTGGCCAACACCGTGGCCCGCCGGTTCGTCGTGCCCCCGCACCGGGACGGCGGGCAGGCCCAGTTCATCGAGGCGGCGATCCTGCCGGTCGACGAGGAGGACGACGGGATCGCGCGCAGCATGCAGTACGCGATGGACCACCTGGCGTCGCCGCTGACCGTCTCGGCGCTGGCCGGGGCCGCCCGGATGTCCGACCGCTCGTACCTGCGGCACTTCACCGCCCGCAACGGGACCAGCCCGATGCGCTGGGTCGTCACCCAGCGCATCGCGGCCAGCCTGCCGCTCCTGGAGTCCCCTGAGGGGACGGTCGAGGAGATCGCCGCCGCGGTCGGCTTCGAGAGCGCGGCGACGTTCCGCCACCACTTCGGCCGGGTGATGCGCACCTCGCCGACGGCCTACCGGCGGGGGTTCGGCCGCGGGGTGGCGTGAGCCCCCGGCTCAGTCCTCGGCTCGGCCTCCCGGCTCAGCCCTCGTGCCGGGCCGCGTTGGCCAGGATCGCGTCGTGCAGCCACTGCGCGAGGCCGGGCGCGATCTTCTCGTAGGTGTCGGTCCACCGCGGGTCCCCGACGTACAGGCCGGCCAGGCCGCGGTGGATGGTGAAGGTGCAGTCGTAGAAGTTCTGGCAGATGTGCTGCCGGTGCTCCTCGGCGAGGTCCATGGCGAGGGTGCCGTCGGCGGGCTCGCCGGCCGCCACCGCCGCGGCCAGGCGGCCGTTGAGGGCGGTCATCTCGGCCTGGATGCGCTCCCAGTCGGCCTTGCCGTAGGCGCCGGTGCGGCGCTGCGACTCGGCCCAGGCCTCGGTGTCGCCCCAGCGCTGCTCGGCCTCCTGCTCCCACTCCTCCTTGTAGTCCTCGCCGAAGATCTCGAACTTCTCCTCGGGGGTCAGCTGAACGCCCATTCTCCGTGCCTCCATGGCGTGTTCGACGGCCGCGGCGAGTTCCTGGAGGCGCTTGATCCGGTCGGTCAGCAGGCTGTGCTGCCGCCGGAGGTGCTCGCTCGGGCTGACCGAGTCGTCGTCCAGGATCGCCGCGATCTCTTCCAGGGGGAACCCGAGTTCGCGGTAGAACAGGATCTGCTGCAGCCGGTCGAGGTCGGCGTCCACGTACCGGCGGTAGCCGGCCCGGGTGCGGCCCGCGGGGGACAGCAGTCCGATCTCGTCGTAGTGGTGCAGGGTGCGGACGGTCACCTTGGCGATCCTCGCCACGGCGCCGACCGAGTAGCCGTCGCTGTTCATGCGGGGTGTTCCTCCCTTCGTGCTGACTCGACACTCGTCTCTCACGTCGCGTGAGGGTCAAGCCGGAAGGGCCGTCGGGTTCCGCGCGGGTGCCCGGCGGGGACGTCAGTGCCCGGCGCCGACCAGGACGCGCTCGCGCCGACGGCCGAGCCGGCCGCGTCCGGAGCCGTGGCCGTGGCCCTGGCCCTGGTCGTCCGCCGACGGCCGCGGGCGGCGCGTCTGCTGGGTCGGCCAGAGCAGCACGTACGCCGTCGAGACCACGACGAAGGCGAGCCGGACGAACCCGCGCGCCGGATCGGACGGCAGGAGCAGCGTGCCGCCGTACAGCGAGGCCAGCGCGATCCAGCTCCACCAGGGCACCAGGCGCTTCTGCCCGACCGCGTCCCACAGCAGGGTGCCGAGCAGGATCGAGGCCGTGTAGTACGTGTACACGCTGGGGTCGAGCAGGACGCGGGCGTTCGCGCCGAGCAGCACGACGGCCGGCCAGCGGCCGCGCCAGACCGCGATGCCGCCGAGCCCGAGGCCGAGCGCGAACTGGGTCGGGCGGTCCCACCAGGGGGTGGTCGGGTCGGTCACGCCGAACCAGCGCAGCGAGGAGGCCGGCTGGTTGGGGATGGTGAACTTGGCGGCCGCCATGGTGTCCAGGTTGCCGAGGTAGAACGGCAGCCAGGCGACCGCGACCAGCGCGCAGAACCACAGCGCGGTGCGCAGCCAGGCGGGCCTGGGCAGGGCGAGGACCAGCGGGGCGAAGGCGATCGCCCAGGGCTTGGAGTCCACCGCGAGCGCCAGGAAGATCGCGACCTGGACGGGCTTGCCGCGGGCGAGCGCGTGCGCGGCGAGGGCGGTGAAGAACAGCGCCAGCACGTCGTCGAGGTGTGCGAAGCGGACCGACACCTCGACCCACATCGGGATGAACGCCAGCCCGGCGATCAGCACGCGCTGCTGGAGCCGGCGGTGGTTGGTGCCGGTGCCCAGGTAGTACAGGGCGGCGGTGCGGCCCACCAGGACCAGCATCACCAGGCCGAGCGCGGAGCTCACCGCCTCGGCGATCACCTGGCCCGTGTACGGCGAGAACGGCGCCGTGAGCCGGGCCGCGGCCAGGCTGACCGGGCCGATCTGCAGCTCGGGGTGGTGGGCGTAGAGCGACAGCCCGCCGTCGGGCTGACCGCTGAAGAGCAGTTGCTCGCCCTGGCGCAGGTAGTGCCAGGAGAAGCCGCCCTTGGGCTCGACCAGAAAGAACCAGAGCACCGTCCAGGCGACCAGCAGGACGTGGTGTCTGCGTACCAGCAGGCCCGCGATGCGTCCCGTGCCGGACTCGTAGTCGGTAGTGGTCCGTGCCGTGCGTGCTCCCCGCACCTGTCCCTCTCCCCGCCGGTTCCGCCCCCCTCCGGCCGGACATCCTATGTGACGGAGGAGTACCTTCCGCGCCGCCCGGGTGTCCGTCGGGCGGACGGACGGGCGGCGCGGTGGCACTCAGGCGGTGATCCCCCGAGGTCAGCCGCCGCCCGGCGCCGGGATCCGGCGCCGGGAGCGGCTGCGCGGTCAGCCCTGCTGGGCCGACTTGCGGCGGCGCAGCACCACGAGGGTGCCGATGCCGGCCACCAGGACGGCGCCGCCGGCGCCGGCGATGGCGGTGGTGTCGTCACCGCCACCGGTGGTGGCGAGGGCCTTGTCCGCGTTGTCGGCGGCGGCCTTGGCCTTGGTGACGGCGGCCGGGACGATCTTCGGCGGGGTGATCTTCGGGACGCTCACCGGGAAGTCGATCGGCTCCGGGGCGCCGGTGCTGCTGCCGGACGGGGCCGGGGCGGCGGTCGAGGCGGAGGCGGACGGCGACGCGGACGGCGAACCGGTGGTCGGAGCCGGGGTGGTCGGAGCCGGGGTGGTCGGCTGCGTGGTGGGCGTGCCGGTCGGCGTCGCGGTGGCCGTGGTGCTCGGCGTGGCGGTGGCCGTCGGCGTGTGGCTGGTCGTGGGCGAGCCGGTCGGGGTGGGCGTGTGGGTCGGCGTGTGGGTGCCCGTCGGCGACGTGGTGGTCGTCGGGGTCGGCTTGCCGGTGGGGGTCGGGGCCGCCTTCTTGATGGTGAAGCCGGCGCCGCGGATGCCCTCGCAGCTGAACCCGCCGTTGTCGGTCGGCAGGTGGCTGTCGTCGTCGAGCGCGGCGGCGAACACCACCGGGACGACACCGGCCTTGCCGAGCGGAGCGTCCCCGGTGAAGGAGACCCGGACCTTGATCGTCAGGTTCTTGCCGTGGTTCACGACCAGCAGGGCGTCGTCGGAGGGGTTCCCGTCGCCGTCGACCTGGCCGAGCAGGATCAGGGCGGCGGAGTCGTCGCCGTCGCCGCCGCCGGGCGCGACCGCGCCGGTCTGCCAGCCCTCGCCGGGCAGCTGGTACTCGACCTTGAAGTCCTTGGCCTTGAGCGAGCCGGCCTTGTTCTTGAACTTCAGGAACGGGTAGAAGACGTCGTCGTGCTTGGACGAGTTGTCGATCTTGTAGCTGAACTCGCGGGCGTCGCCGCCGGCGATGAAGGTGTCCGGCACGCCCTGGAGCGAGAGACCGAGGAGCTGCGCCGCCGTCTTCTCGGCCGACGCGGCGGCGGACGGGGCGTCGGTGGCACCGACGGCCATGGCGCCCTGGGCACCGGCCAGCACCATCGAGGACGCGAGCGCGGCGGCGCCGGCGAGGGCAAGAGTGCGACGTATCGACAAGGGAGACCTCACGGGAGAGTCCGGGCACGCCCGGAGGCGCGGTGGGGCGCGGCGGAGCGCGCCGCGATCCCCCCGCGAAGCTTGAAAGTCCGACGGAGACTACCGAACGATCCAGCCACTTCGGAAGGCAGGTGTCACGCTCCGTCCCGTACGACACACGGAGCCTGCCCGAATCGTCCAACTCCGTCACCGGACAAGGCTTTTGTCTTTTACCAAAAGCACACCCGGCGTGACGGGTACACGCCTGGAGGACGGTACCGCACGGCCCTCCGTGGCGTGAATCCATCGGTCGGGCGCTCAGGCCCGACCGGGTGCGGAGCTCACTGCGAGAAGAAGGACTTCGCGGCGACCAGCGCCCGCTCGTCGCGCAGCACGTCCCCCGGCCGGGTGCCGTTGCCGAGCAGCGCGCCGCCCCAGCGCATGCCCATGTAGTCGGCGGTCAGCCGCAGCGCGCCGATCAGCGGGTCGGCCTTGTCGTCCTCGGTGGCCAGGGCGGTGACCGACCAGATGGTGCCGCCCGCCAGGCTCGTGCGGAACACCTTGTCGGGCAGCCGGAGCCAGGACGACCAGTGGTCGAGGTAGAGCTTCGCGCTGGTGGGCAGCGAGTACCAGTACAGCGGCGCGACGAAGACCAGGTCGGTGGCCTCCAACGTGGCGTCCAGCAGCGTCCGTTCGTGTCCGTGCGGCTCGGGGAAGGAGCCGTCCCCGGCGTGCCGGAAGTCCTCGAACGGCGGGAGCGGGTGGTCGTCCAGGCGCAGCCAGCGCTGTTCGGCGCCGGGCGGCAGGCTCGCCCCGGCGGCCAGGCGGGCGAGCTGCTCGGAGTTCCCGTCGGCGCGCGAACTGGCGACGAGGAAGAGGAATCTGCGCGGCGGCTCGGCGCCCGCGTGCTGGTCGTCCATCGGTGGCCCCCCGTTGCCTCGGTACCGCCCGGTCGGCGCGGTCCGTCGAAGTGGTGCGGAAGTGGTGCGTTCGCAGGCGCCAGCGCGCGGGCCGGGCCGGTTATTCCGGGGGCGTCCGCTCCGGTTCCGCCGGCGGGACGGGCCGGTCGGCCCACAGCCGGACCGGTTCGCGCAGGACGGGGTGCCACCGCGGGCCGAGGTCGGCGAGGCCGATCCGCTCGACGACCGCGCGGGAGGAGGCGTTGTGGTCGTGCACCCAGGCCACCACCGGCCGGTCCGGCGCGTGCCGGTGGGCGGCGTCGACGGCGGCGCGGGTCAGCTCGGTGGCGTAGCCGCGGCCCCAGTACGCCGGGTCGAGGCGGTAGTAGAGGTTCCAGAAGCCGGTGGAGGTCTGGAGCGAGGCGCCGCCGACGCCGACCACCGGGCCGTCGGCGCCCGGACGGGCCGTCCAGTAGCCCATGCCGTCGGACTCCCAGACGTCGACGGCCCGTCCGATCCAGGCGCGGGTGGTGCCCTCGTCGAGGTGCCGGCCCTCGGGGGCGTGCCGCCAGGTGCGGGGGTCGTGGTTGATGGCGTGCAGCGGCGCGAGGTCGGCCGGGCCGACGGCGCGCAGTTCCAGCCGTTCGGTGCGGACCAGCCAGGGGGCTGCGGAGCGGTCGTCGGCGCTGCGGGTGGACGTCACGCGCGGATCGTAGGCGGGCGCGGCACGGCCCGGCACGTGGTTATCGGCCGGCGGCGCAGGTGGCGACGGGACCTCGGTCGGGCAGGCCGGCGCGGCGGCGGGCGACGGCCGCGACGGCGGCCCAGTCCTTGTCGCCGTCCCCGTGCGCGAGCGCGTCGAGGAAGGCGTCCCGCAGGACGCTGCCGAACGGGAGGGGCACGGTCGCGGCGGCCCCGGCGTCGAGCGCGAGGCCGACGTCCTTGAGGCCCAGCGGCAGCCGGAACCCGGCCGGCTCGTAGCGCCGCTCGGCCACCATCGCGCCGTACCCGCCGTAGACCGGCCCGGGGAAGAGCGTGTTGGTGATGAGCTCGACGAGGTCGGTCGGCCGGACGCCGTGGGCCTCGGCCAGGGCGCACGCCTCGGCCATCGACTCGATCGCGCAGGCCAGCAGGAAGTTGACACTGATCTTGGTGGTGTTGGCCTGGCCCGGACGGTCCCCGAAGTGCCAGGTCCGCTGCCCCATCGCGGCGAACAGCGGCTCGGCGCGCGCCAGCAGCGCGGGATCGCCCGCGGCGAGGATGTTCAGCTGTCCTGCGGCGGCGACCGGGGGCCGGCCGAGGACGGGCGCGGCGACGTAGCCGATGCCGTGCCCGGCGTGCGCGGCCTCGGCCCGCTCGGCGAGGGTGAGCGAGACCGTCGCCATGTTGACGTGCAGGGTCGCCCGCGCGCCCGACAGCAGGGCGGGGTCGAGCAGCAGCCGCTCGACCGCCTGGTCGTTGGCGAGCATGGAGACCACCGTGTCGGCCGCGAACACCTCGGCGAGCGTCTCCGCCGCCTCCGCGCCCTCGGCGACCATGGCGGCCACCGGCTCGGGGGAACGGTTCCAGACCCGGACGGCGTGGCCGGCCCGCAGCAGGCTGCCCGCCATGCCCCGGCCCATCGCACCCAGCCCCACGAAGCCGACCGTCGTCCCGGTCATCGCGCACTCCCAATCGCCGTCGCCCCGGCCGCGCGCCCGCGCCGCCGCACCCCGGCCGACTGTACGTCAGCCGAGCTCAGGCGCAGGCGCGCTCCGGCAGCCGCACCGCCCGGCCGCGCTCCAGCTGGGTGAGCACCCGGTGGCGCAGCAGCTCGTACTGGGCCTGGAGCCGGCCGTGCCGGGCCGGGCGGGAGACCGGGCGGCCGGGGCCGACCAGTTCGTCCGGCCCGAACTGCTCGCGGGTGAGGTCGATCTCGACGCCGGGGGCGAAGCGGTTCCACCAGTGGAGGTCCGTCCGGACCCCGCCGGCGTACACCTCGCCCATCATCAGCTCGCCGCCGATCAGGTCGTGCAGCACCATCGCGGTGACGCCGCACTGGCCGCGGGCGGGATTGTCGGGACGCCAGTGGGCCAGGTCCTCGGGCGCACAGGTGTCGACACCCCAGGAGGAGCGGATCGCACGTTCGATGTCGTTGAGGGTCCACGCCGTCATACCGGGAAGCCTGCCACGCCCCACCGACAGTGGCACCGGCTTTTGACCGGTCCGCGCCCTGTACTGCAAGGACCCTCCCGATCTTCACCCGAACGAGGGGAAACGGAAACCCGCCCGCCCGGGTGTGCGGGGCGGGCGGGCGGTGCGTCAGGGGTACTTCCCCGTCCGCGGTGCCCAGGGCCGCGTCACTTCGCGAGCGCGGCGACCCCCGCCTGGGCGAACTGCTCGTCCAGGTCGCCGCTGGGCGCGCCCGCGACGCCGATCGCCGCGACCGGGGCGCCCTTGGCCTGCACCGGGGCGCCGCCGGCCAGGAACAGCGTGCCCGGGATGTCCTTGAGGTTCGGGGCCTGCGCCAGCCGCTTGGCCAGCTCCGAGGTCGGCGCGTTCCAAGAGACCGCGGTGTAGGCCTTGCGCACGGCCGACTCCGGCGACTGCGGGCCGGCCGCGTCACCCTTGAGCAGGACCCGGGTGACGCCGTCCCGGTCGACGACCGCGACCGAGACGTGCTGGCCGGCCTTGGCCGCCGCGTCCAGGGCGGCCTGCGCGGCGCGGGTGGCGGCGTCGACGGTCAGACCCGTGCTCTGGGCCAGGTTCCTGTTCTGGGTGTCGACCTTCACCGCGGCCGGCGCGGCGGCCGGGGTCTCGCTCGTGTCGGCGCTGGCCGAGACAGCGCCGACGGTGGCGGCGAGCGCGGCGGCGGCGAGGGTACCGGTGAGGACTCGGGTGCGCACGGAGATCTTCTTCATCGGGGTCCAGCTCCTCGGGGACTGCGGGATCGGGCTGTCGGGGATCCGCGGGTTCGGGTGGGGGCCGCGGGTTCGGGTGGGGGCCGCCGGGCGGCGGGGGGACCCGTCCGGCGGCCGTGCTTCGATCCTCCGGCCGGAGCGGGGCCGGCCACATCGGCGGTCCGGCGCGGCCGCGCGGGCGGGTCGGCGGACACCGGGGTCAACCGATCGGCTGATGCGGGACCGGGCCGGACGGGTCACCATCGAGGGATCGGCGCAGGTCAGCGCGCCGCCCGTGACCACCGACCAGGAGCCTCCCGTGCCGCACCCCCGCGCCGCAGACGACGCCGTCGTCGCCGAGGGCGCCGAGGGCGCCGAGGGCGCCGACGCGCTCGCGGGTGCGGACGCGCTCGGGAGCACCGCCGGCGACCCGGACGCGGGCCGGCTCGCGCTGCTGCTCGACTCCGCCTTCCTCCTGCTGCTCGTCGCCTCGCTCAGCCGCTACCTCACCCACCACGCCGGCAGCCCGCGGATCCCGTGGGTCGTCGGCCTGAGCGCCGCCCTGGCCGCCGCCCAGCCGGCCGGCTCCTGGCTCGCGCACCGCCGCCCGCCCGCACCGGGCCGGCGCCGGCTCTGGCCGTTCGCGACGGTGGTCGCCCTCTGGGTGGTGCTGGTGCTGCTCGCGCCGAGCTTCGCGTGGTGCGCCGTCCCGTTGGTCTACACCGCCCTGCGCACGCTCCCCGCGCGGGCGGCGATCCCGCTGGTCGCGGCGCTCACCCTGCTGGTCGTGATCGCCGAGATCCGGCTGCCCGGCGGCGCCGACGCGACGCTCGTCCTGCTGCCGCCCGCCGTGGCGGCGCTCGCCACCGGCGTCTTCCTCTTCATGGCGCGGCAGGCCGCCCGGCAGCACGCGCTGATCGCCGACCTGGTCCGCACCCGGCGCGAACTCGCCGCCACCGAACGGCGGGAGGGCACGCTGGCGGAGCGCGAGCGGCTGGCGATGGAGATCCACGACACCCTCGCCCAGGGCCTGTCCAGCCAGCAGATGCTGCTCCAGGCCGCCGACCGCACCTGGGACGCCGACCCGGCGACCGCCCGCGCCCACGTGCGCACCGCCGCCGACGTCGCCGCCCGGAACCTCGCCGAGGCCCGCCGCTTCGTCCACGACCTCGCACCCGCCGAACTCGCCGACGGCCGCCCGCTGGACGAGGCGCTGCGCGCGCTGGCCGCGCGCGAGTCCGCCGAGAGCGGCCTGCCGGTCCGCTTCCACCTGGACGGCGCGCCCGTCCCGCTGCCGGCCGCCGTCCAGTCCGCGCTGCTGCGGATCGCCCAGGGCGCGCTGGCCAACGTCCGGGAGCACGCCGGGGCTTCGACGGCGGCGATCACGCTGTCCTTCCTCGGCGACCAGGCCGTGCTGGACGTCGCCGACGACGGCCGGGGCCTCGACCGCGGGCGGGGGGGCGCGCCCCCCCCCCCCGCCCCGCCCCGGGGGGGGGCGCGGGGGGGGCGGCGGGGCGGGGGGGGGGGCCCGCGGCGGGCGGAGCGCTGCGCCCCCCAACGG